>JBJTWB010000225.1:0-4909 GCA_046081505.1 Bacteroidota bacterium
TTCTGATGCTCTTCTTCAGAACAAGTGGAAACTACTTTTCCTTCGCAAGGACAATCAACTTTTAACCGCGATTCCCCATAACCAACACCCTTAATCCGCATGTGATTAGCAATTCTTTTTTGAATGTATTCTGCTGAAGCAATGTTTTTCCGGGGATAAAATGAATTACAAACAAAAAGGTCGTCCAAAAAAATAGGACGACCTTTTTCAAATTTTCATTGAGATTAGCTAACCATTGCCTCATAAGCCGAAGCGTCCATCAAATGACTCAAATCTGCACCTGCTTCAAGTTCCACTTTTACCATCCAACCCGCGCCATATGCGTCATTATTCACACTTGCTGGATTATCAGCAAGGCCTGAATTTACCTCAATTATTTTTCCACTAACAGGCATAAACAAATCACTCACTGTTTTCACAGCTTCCACCGTACCAAAAACTTCGTGAACAGCCAAAGACTGACCTTCGGTTTCTATTTCTACAAATACGATATCACCCAATTCGCTTTGAGCAAAATCGGTTACTCCTACGGTAGCAACATTGCCTTCAATTCTAACCCACTCGTGGTCTTTGGTGTACTTTAATTCAACTGGAAAATTCATTGTTTTCAAAATTATTTCGAACAAAAATAAACGAATTCAATCCAAAACAAAGGAAATTCATAATTTCACCAAACGAAATATGAAGAATCCAATGACCATTACTTCCATTCTTATTCTCATTATCATAGGCCTTTGTGCGGGTTTGTTAAGTGGATTCGTTGGAGTCGGTGGCGGACTCATCATTGTTCCAGCTTTGGTTTATCTGCTTGGATTTACTCAATTGGCTGCTCAAGGAACAAGTCTGGCAGTGCTTCTTCTACCGGTGGGATTTTTAGCTGTGTGGCATTATTACAAGCAAGGAAACGTTGATGTTTCTGCTTCTTTAATTATTGGTTCCGCATTTGTTTTAGGTGCTCTCGCTGGAGGGCACTATGCGCACAAATTGGACATCAATAAAATTAAATTTGCCTTTGCATTGCTGATGTTATTGGCATCAATGAAACTTCTGTGGAGTGCTGGAAAAGCTCTTTTTTTCAATTGATTCCATATATTTTGCGCATAATCAGTCCGAACTGAAATACATCTTCAAACGAATTGTATAGCGGAACAGGGGCCATTCGAATTACATCTGGTTCTCTCCAATCTACCACCACTCCCTCTGAAGCCAAGGTTTTCACGAAAGACTTATCTTTTCCATTCAGACGAACACTGAGCTGACATCCCCTCTCATTTGACCTACGTGAAGTCAATTGTTCCAACGCAATACCTGCCTTGCATAAGTCATCAAAAATAAATTCTAAATAAGCAGTTAATCTTTCTGATTTCATTCTCAATTGTTCCATTCCCGCTTGATCAAACAAATCCAATGCGGCTCTGTGAACGGCCATGCTAAAAACAGGAGCGTTACTCAATTGCCATGCTTCTGCGGATAAGGTGGGATCGAAGGAATTCCCCATCAAAAAACGCGTTTCTGCTTTGTTTCCCCACCACCCCGCGAGACGTAAAACTTCAGAGCCATGAAATCGTTCGTGCACATATATTCCACTCACACCACCTGGACCACTATTCATGTACTTATAGCTGCACCAACAGGCAAAGTCTATATTCCACTGGTGCAATTCTAACGGAATATTTCCAGCAGCATGTGCCAAATCTAATCCAATCAATGCGCCCACAGCATGAGCGGCCACTCCAATTTTCTCAACCGGAAAAAATTGCCCTGAAAAATAATTTACAGCCCCAAAACAAACTATGGCCAATTCGTCACCAAGTTCATTGATCTTAGCCAGTATATCCTCTTCCCGAATCAATACTTCACCCGTTCTAGGCTGCATTTCTACCAACACCTCATTGGGATCAAGTCCGTGCAGTTTGGCTTGCGATTCAAAGGCATAACGGTCAGAAGGAAAGGGCTTGTATTCAAATAATATTTTAACTCGTTTTCCCTTGGGACGATAGAAACTAATGAGCAACAAATGCAAATTCACCGTAAGCTGATTCATGCAAACCACTTCTGAACTTTTCGCACCCACAATTTTCGCCAAAGATTCAGTGAAAAATTCATGGTAATTGAACCAAGGTCTCTTGGCCTCAAAATGGCCTTCAACTCCAAATGTTTTCCAAGCATCTAACTCCTCTTGAATAGACGACTGAACGCCCTTCGGCTGAAGTCCTAACGAATTACCTGTAAAATAAAGAACATCTTTTCCGGCATGTTGCGGAAAGTAAAATTCTGTTCGAAAGTGATTCAGTGTGTCTGCTGTATCTTGTTCACGAGCCCAATTCAGTGCATTTTCCATGAGGCAAATTTACACGTTATCTTTGCATTGCCTATGAAAGTAACACATCTCATATTTAATTTCATTGCATGTTGTCTGCTCATTTGTGAAGTATCGGCGCAAGAATGCCGCGTGATTCCCGTATCTAAAACAAAAGCTCCATATCCCTATTGGATTTCAACTCCTGAGAATTACAATGCCGACACTACCATTGATTGGCCGGTTATAGTTTTTTTGCATGGTAGAAGTTTAAGTGGAACTGACCTGAATTTGGTTAAAAAGTATGGTGTCATTGCAGAGATCGAGAAAGGCAGAAGATTTCCGGCAATTGTTCTTGCTCCACAGGTGCAAAGTGGGGAAAGTTGGAACCCAGACAAAGTTGTTGCATGCATTGAAGAAATTAAAAAGAAATTTCGGGTTGACACCATGTGCATATCCATTACAGGAATGAGTTTGGGTGGATATGGAACCTTACACACTGCAGGTAAATATCCTGAAAAATTCTGTGCGGCTGCGGCCTTCTGTGGCGGCGGAAATGCGAAAGATGCTTGTAATCTGGCATTACTCCCAGTTTGGATAGCCCACGGCAAAAAAGATGAGAAAGTTCCATTTGGTGAATCATATGAAATAGCGAATCGCATAGAAATGTGCAGCGGCGAACAGATGGTTTTCACCGTTTTTGAGAACGCAAATCACGGAGCACTGGAAAAACTTTTTCGGAGTGAAGAGCTTTACTCGTTTTTATTGGGAAATAAAAAAGGACAAGCCCACTACTTTCCTGAATTCAATAAAGGCAAGCTTATTAAATAAGGGTGTTATTCAACGTGTTTGGAAAGACAATGGTGGGTTTGAATCGCTTCGCTTCTTCGAATTCCATAGAGGCATACGAGACTACAATAACAATGTCTCCAACCGTGCACTTTAAAGCAGCAGGTCCATTTAGACAAATAACACCACTTCCTCTTTCACCCAAAATGATATAGGTTTCCAAGCGCTCACCGTTGTTGCAATTCAGCACTTGAACCTTTTCCCCTTCAATCATATTGGCAGCTTCAAGTAAAATGGGATCAATAGTTATGCTTCCTATATAATCCACATTGGCCTCTGTGACAGTTACTCGGTGAATTTTCGATTTTAAAACCTGAATAAACATAGGCGGCAAATTTAATCTTGATTTTCCATCTTCGTTGAATTTTATGGAAAAGTTTATTCGAATTTTATTTTCACCATGGATTGTCTCAACATGCAGAGCATGCAATCATTTTTTAACACACAATGAATATCCGCTCTGTTGGAGTTGCGAGAGACAACTGCATAAAACAAATCACTTCCAACATCAATTCAATCATCTATTCACAGATCTTTCTTGGCGTCTACCTCTTTTTAGTGCCCAAAGCTTGACCTATTTCAAACAGTTAAGTATTGAGCAGCGCCTCCTTCACCAACTCAAGTACAGAAAGTCAGAAAAAATTGGCATTTGGATGGGACAGCAAATTGCTATTGAGCAGGGAAACTGTTCATTTCTGAGCGATGTAGATGTTCTTCTTCCCGTTCCCATGTCGCATAAAAGTCAGCGAAAACGCGGATATAACCAAGCGGAAGAAATTGCAAAAGGCATTGCTCAAACGCTTCAAATTCCAATTGCCTTCCCGCTGAAAAAAAAACATCAAAAAACCTGTACAACTAAAAAGGATCGAAAATCACGCATGGCGGTATCAGAAAATGCGTTTTACAGTTGTTCTCACCTCGGCTCTTTCAAACATGCTTTAATTGTAGATGATGTAATTACAACGGGTTCTACTATTGCGCATTTCATATCCGCATTGGAATGTGATGTATCAACTAAAATCTCACTAGTAACATTTTCTCACACGCTGTAGTATCTTTGGAAGGTGAGAATTTCAACAACCCTTTTTTTTCTATTTGGTCTGAATCTTCTTCTTTCAGCCCAAGAAACAGTTACCCTTATGAATGGGGAAATTCTGAATGTGCATTCGGTGCTTGATACGGATGGTATGATTGCCGTGACCGCTCCGAAGCGATTTTCTTCAAAACTGAAAACAACAGCATTAAATAAGAGCGAAGTATTCAGCTATGTGCATGATGGAAAAGAAGTTATTCTTTATGTTCAAGATTCCGCTTTTGGGGATGTCTATAGTGCCGATGAGATGCGCATGTACTTGGCAGGAGAGCGCGATGCTCGCGCCAATTATAAGGCCAACCACATTGCATTAATTGGCTATCTCATTTGCGGTGCAGCTTCGCTAGTTGTAGGCGACGGCTTGCTTGTACTTGTTGTTCCACCAGTGGCATATGGCACACTTCAATTACTGGGAAAAGTGAAGATTCGTGAGAAATACATTTCCGATAAAAACTACAAATTCAATGATGTCTATGCCGAAGGTTTTGAGCCCCCAGCAAGAAGTAAAAAAATCATTAAAGGAATTGCTGGTGGTGTATTGGGAAGTGTGAACGGGCTCATCATTTATTTCCTAAAAAATCAATGAGGCACCAGCTTGCAGATGCCCTATTTCACGGAAGTTCCACATTTCTTCTTTTACAATCCACGTCCACACCGTTTTTCGCTTG
>JBJTWB010000226.1:0-5644 GCA_046081505.1 Bacteroidota bacterium
TTTAGCCAGAAACTAAATGCAAATGGTCAAATTCAATGGCAATCGGCTGGCATTGTTGTGTCGAGTGCGATAGAGATTCAAAGCCACCCAAAAAATATTCCAGATGGTTCAGGAGGTAGTATTTTTGTATGGCAAGATAAAAGAGCAAACCAGTATGATATTTATTGTCATCATTTGAATTATGCCGGTATTGGTAACTACACATTATCTGAGGATGATTTTAAATTTTCATTGTTTCCAAATCCAACTAAAGGTTTTGTTCAAGTACAATCTTCCCATGATTTATACAACCTCAGGGTTTACAATATGTTTGGTGAAATTTTAATGGTCTCAAGGGTGTCAAATTTCTCGAAAGGAATTGATTTTAGTAGTTTCGCTGCTGGAATATATATTGTAGAACTTGATGGAGGTCGGGGCAAAATCCGAAGTCAATTGATTAAAATTTAACTCGAATTGAGCTGAAATTGAAAATGTTTTAGATATTTGACGCAAAATAAAAAAAGTTAAAATGAAAAAGTTAGTTTTTACCCTACTCATTATTGCATCTGCATCTGCGATGTCAGCTCAATTCAAAATTGTAACTGTGGTTGAATCTATTATCCCAGGGGGAATGGGTCGTTCTCGAATGGTTGAAACAACTCAGGATGTTGATTACAATGCGTTTACTACCGCTAGAACTGGCGGTAAAGACAGTAAGATGGGAGATGTTGATCGTGGTGATATAAAGATTGATGCTTTCAGAGAAACAAAAATGTTGAACTTCTACTCATTGGTTGGAATCAACTTCCAAAATATCGCTTCTAACGATGCGATTATGGTATCGAAATTAAATGAGATGGACGCTCAGGGTTATGAGTTGATGTTTGTGGTTTCCGGTGTAGAGAGTGATGCTGGTAAAATTTCTGGAAAGGATGTAAGTGGTGGAGACGGAGAGGGGATTTATATTACTCGCTATATATTCAAAAAGAAATAGGTGATGTTAAAAACAAAAAAGGGGCGGAAGCCCCTTTTTTATTTGAGAGAATTTATGAAAGTTTGAATTTGAGGAAATTTCGTTTTGAATTTGACTTTATCAATTTCAAGAATTTCCAAAACCAACTCTGTTGGAATATTTCCGGTTAAATCTTCTTTCGCCATTGGGCATCCACCTAATCCGCCAAAAGCGCTATCGAACCTAGTGCAACCAATTTCTTTCGCAGCAATAATTTTAGACGCAGCTTCATATGGAGTTGAATGCAAGTGCAGTCCCCAATTCAAATGAGAATACCTTTTTTTAAAATAAGAATATAACTCTTGTATTGAAGAGGGATTTGATGAGCCTATGGTATCAGATAACATGAATTCAACGTTTGGATGTATGGCTATAATTTTATCTATTATGGAACACATATCTGCTCGATTCAAATTGTCTCCATATGGATTTCCAAACGCCATACTTAAGTAAACCACAAGATCTTTGTTTGCATTTTGAACATATTCTGAAATGCTTCTCAAGACATCCCAACTTTCTTCGATTGACTTCCCTGTATTGCGACGCTGAAAATTGTCATTAACTGAAAAAGGATATCCCACGTATGAAATTCGATGGAAGGAGCAAGCATCATGTGCACCCTTTTCATTCGCAACAATGGCTAATAAAGCAGTGGATGATGAGTTCAACTCGGCCAATACTTCCTTGGTATCAGACAATTGCGGTATTGCCTTTGGAGACACGAATGATCCGAAATCTAAACGGTCAAACCCAAGTTGAAGCAATAGATTGAGATGTTCTATTTTTTTTTCTGTGGGAATGAATTTTTGTATCCCTTGAATTGCATCTCTAGGACATTCGGTTAAATAATACATGATTTATTAAGTCTGATTCAAAGGTAGGCATTGGATGAATAGTTTAGAAAGTTTTCACAATTGGAACTGTCTAATTTTGATTTCATCCATTTTTTTTTCTTTTTGGAAATTTTCTTGCTGAATAAAATTTCACTGTTACGAATTACAGCAAGTTCATTTTCATCCAAAAAGCGAGTTGTTGATCGATTGGAAAATATGTAACAATCATAATTTGGAAGAATTTCATTGGATTCCTGAATAATTTGAATTCGTTTTGAATTGAAGTGTATTTCTGTAGGAAGCGAATCTCCGGAAAATATTTTTGACTTGTTGTTTTGAAAGAAGAATGCATCACTTTCGTATTGGCTATGAAAACGTAACTGGGAGTCATTTGCTACATTTTTTCCACTCAATATTTCAAAAACTAATATTACACATAGCGATACTTGCAAGCATAGCGCCGCTTTTTTGTTAATGGAAAAAAAGAAAAGGTATATAGCAATTCCCAGGATAATCGCTTGAGAAAATTTTATCTCGGGCAGTAGAATACTTGAATTGGGTAACGAAGCTATGTAGTGATTGATTTCGATTGCCCAATTTCCGGCGAGTCTTACAATACATTGAATTACTTCATGAATGAATGGAATATGGATAGTAAACATGCCGAGAATGACCGCGAAAATGAGAACGGTACAAAGAGGAACTAAAATCAAATTAGAAAATAGAAAGTAAGTTGGAAGTGTTCCGAAGGTGTACCACAATATAGGAAATAATGCAATTTGGGTGGAAAGGGTTATGGACATTAATTCAAACAGCGTATCTAAAGGCCGACGTTTGGATTTAATTCTTTTTCTGAGAATTGGATGTATAAAGTAAATGCCAAAGATTGCTGTAATTGAGAGGATAAACCCCAAATTGAAAAGGAATTCTGGGAATACCAGCAATGAGATGAAAACGGTAGCAGTCAAACTTTGAAACTTAGAGCTTTGAATACTCATCCTTAATCCAATGAGCGAAATTGCCCCCATAATTGTTGCTCTCCAAACGCTGGCTGATCCGCCGGCTACAAGGGCAAAGAAAATTATTGTTGTTAAAATGAAAATCATGGAAGCCCATTTCAAACTTTTGTATTTCTGTCCTATTTTGTTGTGAAACCAGGTTAGGAAAGTAACAATCAGACTTATTTGCATTCCAGATACAGCCAGTAAGTGATAAGTTCCTGATGCTTTGAATTCTGATTTCAGTCGTTGTGATAGTGCTGATGTATCGCCCCATACCATGGCCTGAATCATTGATCTTGAATTTGAATCGGGCACTAAGGTCACCAGATGATCAGTTAGATACCCTTGCACGTGATTTGGAATGGTTGTGAATTTAAAATCAACCGGTTTTTGAACAATTAAGTTCGTCATGACAAATTTGTTTGAATAGAGTAAATTGTCTTTTCGGGTGTATAATGGCAAAATGGTTCCTTGACCAGTGATGTCATCACCGATGTGAAATTGGTGAATTGAATCGGAGGTTAAATCTGCGAGAATACAAAACGGCTTTTCAAAATATGAGGTATTGATTTTTGCTACAAAAACATTTGGCTTGTTTGTTTTTTCAATTAATGAAAATGAGATTTGGCCTTTTTGATAGCTTATGGTTTGCGTTTGATTCGTTTGAGCTGCGATTAAAAATCCTCCGGTGGAAAATGAGAGGCCAATGAGCGTAATTGAAAATTTTCTGTTTTTCTTTTGAAGCAGTTGAATGACTATTACTGCGAGAATGACAAGTTCAAAATACATCCAGTACGAACTTTTCAGTTTGAAAAAATGAGATACAATTTCACCGGATATGAAAGCCAGTAAATAATAAAGTATAGGCATAGTCTATTTTTCTGATTCGAAAAATAGAGTTTGGTCTAATTCGTTGAAATTTTTCTTATGCTTAATAAAGAAGGAAACCAAGATGCTACCTGCGAAGTACCCGTATAAGTTGGGTCTGGTCCAAGCTTTTTTCTCTTGTTTTCGAAGTTTGAAATACACATTCGCCTTGGCATAAAAGTGAAAATGTGCCTTAAGCACTGCAAGTGTATATTTAAAATTTCCTTCAATCAAAAATCGAATTCCAGCAATTCCATCCAATATTAATCGTTTGAAAAGAAAAGGAATCAAAGGTGATCTTCTGTGATTTTTTACAATTAAAAAAAGACTGTTTCTAAAATTCAAATATGTCTTGAAAGCACTTTGTCTATCCAGTGTTCCCCCTCCTACATGGTAAACGCTAGATGCACCGCAAACCCCAATTCCGAAGCCACGATTCTTTAATCGCCAGCACAGATCTATTTCTTCCATATGAGCAAAAAAGGTTGGGTCGAATCCGTTGACTTCTTGCCACATTTCCTGTTTAATCATTAAAGCCGCTCCGCTAGCCCAGAAAACTTCTCTGTTTTCGCTGTACTGTTGTACGTTTTTTTCGAAGTTGTAGAAGATTCTTCCTGCACAAAAAGGATAAGCGTCTTGATCGAGGTAACCTCCAGCGGCGCCCGCATATTCAAAGTAATCTTTTTTCTGAATATCTAAAATTAGCGGCGCACATGCGGCGAGATGTGATTTTGACTTCAAATATTGGAGTAGTGGTGTAAGCCATCCTTTTGGTGTCTCTATGTCGGAATTCAGAAGTACGAAAAATGGAAAATCTATTTCTTTCAGACCGCGGTTATATCCTTCAGCGAATCCATAATTTTTATCGAGAAGAACGCATTTTACTTCGGGAAAGTTGGCTTGTAGGAATGATACACTCTGATCCTCAGAAGCATTGTCTATCACAATGATTTCTGCTTCAGGGGAATTTTCAATTACGTTAGGAAGAAACCTTTCAAGGAAATGAACTCCATTCCAATTGAGAATTACGACAGCAATTTCTTTTTTTGAAATGTTCAATGCGGGTTGTACCATAAATCCTCAAGTTCGTCTCTGCTGTATGGGTCTGAATTCTGGTTGGTACTGTTTCTTCCAACAGAAGTTGGGTCATTCATTCTTCTAGATCTCACTAGGTTTTTCCAGTCGTAATTTTGAACTTCCGATGGAATATCACTATGCAACAATTCTTTATCACTGGTAAGTGAGGTGTTATAGAATAAGAACCTTCTATCTCTCATTCCCGTATTCGTAGTGTAATAGTGCCAGATCTCAAATGGCCAATAGTCGGGGTCATTGTTTTTTACAATTCGAGTATTGGGTTTACCATATTGAAGGTAAACTCTTCCTCGGTCTGTTTGCCAACCGGCTTTGATTTTTGTTCCAAATTCTTTTTGAACGGCAAGTACATCTGCATAGTAGTTTCTCCAGGCTGCCTCAGGATTTTCTGACGATCTACGTGTCCAAAATGTATACATGAAACTTTGTCTAGTTTGTATATCAGCATTCAATAGAACGTTCGTAATTGTATTTCTTTCAACACTTTCAGCAATAGGTGAAAGGCACATGATGTGCTGATAAAGCGAGTCTGAGTTGGTATATCTGCCTGCAAACGTATTTGAAACATCCAAAGCCAATGGGGGTGTGAATGTATTGTTTACTTCTTCAATTTTGTTTCTGGAAAAAGGTCTACGTTTGGAACATACTACATTCCCCGACCTATCAAGCATATCAATCTTTACTTTGTATTCCCCTGATGGTAAGTCTTTGATGTCTATGGAATGAATAAACGGCACAATTTCATTTGATTCAGCGCGAAGTATTCTTTTCGTGTTTGAAATGGGGTGATCTAATTTATCAGTGATTTCAATTGCAAAAGCGAACGACGTGTTTTTTCCGATTACCAAATTCGAATT
>JBJTWB010000227.1:0-1963 GCA_046081505.1 Bacteroidota bacterium
TAGTTTCATTTACCGTATCAGATCAATACGGTTGTCCAATTGTATACACCTCAGCACCTTTTGTGGGTCCAATCATTCCAACCATTACTCCACAAAATCCACTGTGTATCAATGACCCAGCAATTCAGCTTAACGCTTCTCCTGCTGGTGGTACATGGAGTGGCACTGGTGTTACATCGAATGGAATTTTTGATCCAGCTATAGCAGGTATTGGTCCTGAAACCATTTCCTATCTTCCAGCAGGATGCGCTCTTTCTGATGATATCACAATCCAAGTTACTGGTCCAACTGATGCAACCATTACCAATCCAGGAGCTTTTTGTGTTAATGACTCCCCATTTCAACTGGTAGCAGCTTCTCCAGGAGGCACATGGTCTGGGACGGGTGTGTCACCTTCTGGTTTGTTTGATCCAGCTGTTGCCGGAGTGACAACAACGATTACCTATACCATTCCCGGAAACTGTGGTGATACCGATACGCAAGATATTGTTGTAAATCCGTTGCCAACTGTCTCTTTCACTTCCAATGTTACATCTGGTTGTACGCCGTTGGTAGTTAATTTCACAAATACCAGCGTTCCTGTTGGAAACGGATGCACATGGTGGGTAAATGGTGTTCCAAGTGGAAATAACTGCGGATCACTCGTTACGTCTTTTGACTCGCCCGGTTGTTATGACATCATGCTAACTACGCAAGATGCGAACGGATGTGTTAATTCCACAACCATCAACGATATGGTATGCGCTCTTGCTCCGCCAGAAGCTTCTTTTACTTTCGAACCCCTTCAACCTACGGTTAACAATTCAACGGTGCAATTCATAGACTTGTCTCTTGGAGCATCGGAATACTTGTGGACGTTCATGAATATATACAACTTCACTGCTGCGTCTCCAATATTCACTTTCCCAAATGAAGAGGCCGGAGATTATCTTGTTTGCTTACTTGTGACCAATGCAGCCGGTTGTACAGATACCGAATGCGCTACCGTTACGGTGCAAGATGAATTGGTGGTTTATATTCCAAATACATTCACACCAACAGGAGACAATATCAATGAATACTTTAAACCTAGCATCAAAGGTGAATCACTTATTTTGACCTATGAGTTCGATATTTTCAATCGCTGGGGAGATGTTATTTTCAGTACAAAAGATCCAAATGATGGATGGAATGGAAGCGTTAAAGGTGGTGGGTACTATGCACAAGATGGTGTATATGCTTGGAAACTGAGACTTAAAACAAACAATGGCCAAGAACCTTTAGAATGGGAAGGTCATGTGACTATTCTAAGATAAAAATGAATTTTTTTGCGAAATGGAATAGCCTTTGGCCTTTCACAGTCAATGTATCGGGTAAAAAAGCAAAGTTGATTAACTCAATTGGAAAAGCAATAGCTCCCAAGGCCAATCAAGTTGATCCATTCGGTATAGTAATTTCTACCAAGAACCACGCTTGCGCAAGTATTATTCGATACGCCCCTTACAATTTCTTTTATGATTTTCATAAGTCCAATCTTGGAATTTTCATGACACTTGAGTGTCATGAAAATGATGTTTTTGTTGATGTAGGTGCAAACCTTGGTGGATACTCCTTTATGGCCAAGCGCCTTGGCTTTAACGTTTTTGCCTTCGAACCCTTTCCGGAAATTGCAGCTTTTTTGATTGAAAATGAATCGGCCTTTGGTCGCATTCATCCCATTGCCCTATCTCATGAAGCGGGTGTGCTTACATTTCACATCTCAGATGAAAATATAGGAGGCAGTAGTCTTGTAGCCAGCAATCTCACTGATCATGAAAGTGGATACACGCGCAGAACGCAGGTTCAAGTGAATAGAGGCGATGTGGTGCTTCGCGAAGTTGAATACATTCGCTTATTGAAAATAGATGTAGAAGGAAATGAAGAGCATACCATAAGAGGTTTTCATGGCCTTTTGGAACAAAATAAAATTCAATCCATTTGGTGC
>JBJTWB010000228.1:0-4978 GCA_046081505.1 Bacteroidota bacterium
CGAAAATATTACTGGTTGGTCAAGGTCTAGCGGGAAGTGTACTCGCTCTGCAGGCCGAAGAAGCCGGTTTCGATGTGCACATTGCAGATGATGATAGACCCATAAGAGCATCGCAATGGGCGGGCGGTGTAGTTAATCCTGTCAGTTTTAAAAGGCTAACATTGAGTTGGAAGATTGATGAATTACTGCCTGTTATGCAGCAATTTTTAAATGCGGTTGAGGCTAAATTTCAAATGAAATTCTACACGCCCCTAACTTTTCACCGGGTCTTCGCTTCCATAGAAGAACAAAATCAATGGGATGTCATTTCAGAGGGTCCAAAAGGCAAATATTATTCTTCAAAGCGAATAGAAAATAAGAATTCGGCAGCAGTTCAAGCTCCGTTTGGTATTGGTGAGGTTTTACATGCGGGTTGGCTGAATGTTCCTCATTTTTTGAGCGTTGCCCGGAATTATTTTATATCAAAGCAAAAATTTCATCAGCAAACAATTGCTGAAAAAGACCTCCGTAAAAAAGAAAATGTATGGGTGTGGAACGAAATTGAATTTGATTTTGTAGTTGTTTGTTCGGGAGTCTCGTTGAGTGAATGGCCAAGTTTAAGTGTCTTGAATGTAATACCCAATAAAGGTGAGACAGTCACCTTGAATCTCCATGAAGCCAACTGGAATGAAATGATTCATTTTGGAAATTTTTTACTTCCACTTGATACGAATAGCTATAAGTTAGGAGCTACTTTTGATTGGTCGCCAACAGATGAATTTCCAACCGCAACGGCCAAAGAAGAGTTGCTGAAAGCATTTCAAAGCCACATCAGCACGCCTTTTCAAGTTTTACAACACAATGCCGGATTTCGTCCAACAACCAAAGATAGAAGGCCCATTTTGGGTTGCATTGAAGAAAATGGAATTCAATTTTTTGGTGGACTAGGTGCAAAGGGAGTCTTGCTAGCGCCCTACTTCTCGAAAATGTTAGTTGCCAATTTAATGCACGGCACGCCGCTCGACCATGAGGTAAATGCAAAAAGGTATTTGAAATCGTAAGTTTCTTCAACATGCACTCGTGAAGAACCACCTTCGTGCTTTGGAATAAGAGTAGCAATCGAAGTATAGATTTGTGTAGATGTCGAGAAAACTGCTCTTGCTTATTTTGTTTGGTATGCTTTCAATTTTGAAGGCACAAATTTCCATGGGGCAGCAATTGGAAGAGGGTGATGCACGCGCCATGATTCAAGCAAATTTTATTTATCAGTTTGCCATAAATAGCAATTGGCCTGCAGAAGTTAAAAAAGGAAAATTTCAAATAGTTGTAGTTGGAAATGAAAATGTATTCAAACACATGGCGGAAAAATATGGAACTAAACCCATTGGAGCTCAGGCCATAGAAGTAGTGAATGCGTCAGCTTGGAGTGCAGGGCAATTTGCACAAATTATTTTTGTAGACAAATCGAAAAAGTCAGAATTACAAAAGGTCATTAAAGAAGGGAAATCAAAAAGCATGCTCGTGGTTACCAATTGGGAAGGGGCATTAACAGCAGGAGCTTGTATAAACTTTAAGAATGTAGAAAATTCCATTCGATATGAAATGAACGAATTGTCGATGTCAGAGAGAAAAATAACACCCGGTAATAAATTGTTACAATGGAAAGTACAATAAAGATCATTGCCCTTTCAATTTTATTTTCACTGCTTCAGGTGGCTGGTTTTTCACAAGGAAATCCCAAAATAACCAAGGCGCTGGAACTATCAAAATCAGGTCAATTTGATCAAGCCTTAGTAGCTATTAGTCAAGCAGATTTGGGAAACTCTGCACAGAATTTTTATTTGTATGGATACATTCTCAAAGAGTGTTACAAACGCAATGAGTTAGGCACTTTTGGAAGTGAATTGCGAAATAGGGCACTAACGAATTTAACGAAATCCATAGAGTTGGATTCGAAAAACGAGGTTACGGCTAATGCCAAATTTGCAATAAGTTATTTGTCTTCAACTTGGTTCAATGATGCTCTTTCTGCTACTGTAATTATGGACTCAAGTACTGTAAAAGTACCCGAAGAGTTATTTAAAAAAGTGCAAGCGACTCATCAAGGAACACAGGATGAATTGCGAAATATGGAGGAGGAGTTTCTCTCTAAGTTGGCTGAAGGACATTATCGAATTTGGACAACAAATACTGAAAATATTTTTCATCTGAACGAATGTGTTCGAATATATACCCTTCTTGTATCGAAATTTCCGGGTACGTGTTCGGCCCATTTAAACCTTGCTATAATTTCCTACAACCAGGGCATTTTCGTCATTCGTTCAGCCGGTTCAAGCACAAATATTGAAGACTTGTTTACCATTCAAGATCGCAGCATTCAAAAATTTAAAGAGGCACTGCCTTTCGCAGAAAAGTCATTCCAAGATTGTAAACCTCAGGAATCGAATTATAAGGTACTTCTCTACATCAATAAGGCACTTGGTAATGAAGAGGAAGTGAAGCGAATTCAATCTGAAATGAAAAAGAGATTTCAATAGGCCATGATTTTTAAGAAATTTGGTAGAACGCATGTTAATCTCGTATTATTTACGGTGGTCACTGTTGTTGCTTCCACTTTGGCCGGAATCTTTTACACGCTTCAAGAAAGCTATGCAGTGCACATGCGAATAAAACAAGAGTATGTGCCAGCACTTCAGGATTTAGATTCATTTGAATCTCATTTGCTTCGCAGTAAAGATCTTATCAAAGAGTGGGCTTTTGTTCAACGTGTTGATGAAGATAGAAATAAGGTTGAAATGCGCGAATTATCTGGAGGGAAACTAAGAAATTCATTTCAAGTTTTCAGAGAGTCCAGCATGAAAATAAATGACATTGAGAAGAATGATTTCGATACACTTGATCATTCCCTTCAAAATTATTTGAATATGTGTCTTCAGGTACAAGCCCTTTTACCCACATTTGAAAGCTATTCAGACCCCATTGCTCAAATGGAGGCAGAAGCGTTTTTTCTCGAGAATTCTGGTATTCCACTCATGGAGCAGAGGTGTCAGAAGACATTGGAATCATTGAGATCCAATCTAACTTCGAAGATGAATACAGAACTGGAATCATTGAATAGACAATTCGATCGATTGATGATAATTATTGGTTTAGTAGCGTTATTTGTGGTATTCGCTGGATTAGTTATTGGATTTTTTGCAAAGCAATTACGTGTTCAACGCGAAGAGACACAGGCTCAAAAGGAAGTTTTAGATCAGCTTTATCAAGATCTTACGGATAGTATTCAATATGCACAACGACTTCAATCGACCATCTTACCAACGATGGGTAATGTGCGACAATTGTTTCCAAAATCGCTTATTTTTTACAAACCGAAGTCTGTAGTAAGTGGCGATTTTTATTGGTTTAAGAATGTGGGTGGAAAGAAATTGTTCGCAGCTGCCGATTGCACTGGACATGGTGTTCCAGGTGCATTCATGTCTTTGTTGGGTCATAATTTTTTGAATCATGTTACCAAGGTTTTTCTTGATCCAGCTCAAATTCTCAACAATGTAAATCGTTTAGCAACTGAGGTTATGAAAACCAACAGCTCAGGAGTTCGTGATGGAATGGATATAGCACTTTGTAGTTATCATGAAGACTCGAGAACTCTTGAGTTTAGCGGAGCGAACAATTCAATTTATATCATTCGAAAAAACGAATTAATTGAATTGAAAGCTACAAAGCGTAGCATAGGATCATTTAGTGAGCAAGGAGAAAATTTTCACACCAAGAAAATGCAAATGGAGTCCGGTGATATGCTGTATTGTTTTTCCGATGGGTATGCAGATCAATTTGGTGGAATGGAGAACAAAAAGTTCATGCGTAAGAATTTTAAATCATTGCTTTGTCAAATTTCAAGTTTAGAAATATCAGAACAAGAAAAAGCCCTTCAACACGCTTTCGATTCGTGGAAGGGCAATTTTGAACAAACAGATGATATTCTCGTTATTGGAATTCAGGTTAGTTAGGCGTGTAACTTGGCCTGTCTAAAATGAAAGTATCAATCGGATTTACACACAATACAGGAATCTGAGCATCGTTCGTGATTACTTGTTGTTCGTAACTGGAATTGAATACATTGAGTATTGAACTTTCATAGAAATTCATAATACAAACTAAATCAGCTTCAACTGAAGCACTGTATTTCAATAAGGCCTTAACGAACCCATCTGATTTTTCCTCAGTAATTTCTACCTCAAAAGGTATATTGTTCGATCCCAAGTATTCCTTGGCAAAATTGATGTTTCTTTCCAATTGGTTTTTCAAAAATTCATCTGTTTCACCAGGTGAGACCAAATAAACTTTCGAATTGAAATAGCGGGCAACATCTGAGACTACGCTTAGTTTTTGCTTGGTGTCTTTGTGCAGATCCAATGGAACAACCAAACGGTGATATCCATGCTCACGAATATTGCGCTCTTGCACTACAATGAATGGAATGGAACTTTCGGTTACAATTTTCAACGCACGACTTCCTGTTAAAAATTGCATGCCTCGAACACCATGAGTTCCCATGATAATCAATGCGGCATCCATTTCAGTAGCCGTCTTATCAATGTCTTCAAATATATTTCCAATGCGGATATGAGTGAAAATTTCCACTCCTTTCTCTGTGCGAATACGCTCTTGCAGGGAATTTAATTTCAATCGCGCCTCATTCACTTGCTTTTTACTATCTACCACATGCACCATGTGAATATCGGCTTGAATGGTCTTACCCATGAGAAGTGCATGATCCAATGCTACATCACTCACTTTGGTAAAGTCTGTAGGAACTAAAATTTTCTTCGATAAAGGCATAAATTATTGTTTTTTCAAAGTTACGACACCAAATTACAAAAATTAGTTGCTGATAAAGTCCAAAACTATTTGATAAAACAATAATTTATGCCTTTATCGAAGAAAATTTTAGTTCCTACAGACTTTACCAAAGTGAGTGATGTAGCATTGGATCATG
>JBJTWB010000229.1:0-4635 GCA_046081505.1 Bacteroidota bacterium
ACCTGATTCACTTTGGATGATTTTTTTATTATCGTTTTTAAGCGGTTTCGCGGCTTTGGTTACACCGTGCGTTTTTCCAATGGTTCCAATGACTGTTACATTTTTCACCAAGCGAAGTAAGACTCGTGCTGCAGGTATTCGAAATGCAATCATATTTGGCGTATCAATCATTGTCATTTATGTTTTGTTAGGTACCGTGGTTACCGGCGTTTTCGGCTCTTCCGCTCTAAATGAGTTAGCCACCAACGTATGGTTTAACTTGATATTCTTTCTTCTTCTCATTGTTTTTGCTATTGCCTTTTTAGGTGGTTTTGAAATTCGGTTACCGAGCAGTTGGTTGAATAAAACGGATCAAGCTGCAGACAAAGGTGGATATGTAGGAATTTTCTTTATGGCTTTGGGTCTAGCATTGGTCTCTTTTTCCTGCACGGGACCTATTGTTGGATCACTCTTGGTTCAATCGGCTACCATTGGAGGCTTGGCGCCGTTTATAGGCATGTTCGGATTTTCTTTGGCCTTGGCATTGCCATTTATGCTATTTGCCATGTTCCCGGGTTGGTTAAATACACTGCCAAAATCAGGCGGATGGTTGAATACAGTGAAAGTTGTACTCGGATTTTTAGAATTGGCCTTGGCACTTAAATTCTTATCAAATGCTGATTTAGTGGTGCAGGCGCACTACCTCGAGCGGGAACTTTTCATTGCCATATGGGTTGGTATATTTACGGTATTGGCGTTGTATTTATTCGGATTCATTAAGCTACCTCATGATGATGAAAGCACGAAAAAAATTGGTGTAGGCAGAGCATTACTAGCAACCTTAATCTTGAGTTTTGTATTCTATATTCTTCCTGGAACATGGGGAGCCCCCGTTAAATTAATCAGTGGTTTTCCACCACCCATGACATATTCAGAATCAGGACAATCAAATCAATCAGGTGCTACAGGACATTCAAGCCTTGAAGGCACACACCCTGGTCCTCAAAATATTCCCGTTTTTCATGACTTGGAAAAGGCACAGGCTTACGCGAAATCAGTAAACAAGCCGCTGTTCGTTGATTTCACAGGGTATGCGTGTCAGAATTGCAGAAAAATGGAAGAGAATGTTTGGGGCGAGCCCGGTATCATTGATATTCTTCGTGATCAAGTTGTAATTGTTTCGCTCTATGTAGATGATAAAACAACACTTCCAGCAGCTGAGCAGGGTGTGTTCGAATATGCACCTGGAAAAACCATGGAGGTGAAGGAAATTGGTCACAAATGGAGCCTTCTCCAAGCGAAGAGATATCAGACCAATACACAACCATATTATCGCATGTTAGGGCCGAACGGTGAAGACTTATCGAATGGTTCGGCGGACTACGAACACCATAAGGATCCAAACAATTTTAAGGGTTGGTTAGATTCAGGTCTTTCTCTTTACAAAGCAGCTAAGTAAGGAGACTGAATTGGAATAACAAGGTGCTGCGAAGTACTCGCGGAAACTGCAGCATGTTTGCTCACGGCAAGGCCTATTACAGCAATTATTTCCTGATTTCCATCTTCTAGAACACCTACGTTGTTTTTCAAAAAAAGAGGAATCTTGTGTTGGACAAAGAGATCGCTTAATTTTTTATTTCCATGAGCACCGCCAAGATCTATTTTATCGCCCTCGTGCACAGATCTGAGTGTTAAAGGGAATTTGATTTTTGAAAAATCTAAATCCAAAGAACCTGAATTGTGATCTTCCTTGATGATAAAATTTCCCCAGTATTTACAGGAATGTGTTGCATCTGCTATTTCAGTAGTTTCAATTTGTTTCAGGGCGTTTTGAGGTATGAAATAATAGTAGCCACGATCAAACCAAATGGCGTGTCCGAGTTTTGATTCAATTCGTTTACCTGTTGAATTGATTTGCAAAATACTTCGAATGTCTTCATCGTTAAAACCGAATTTATTCAACCACCAATGCAAAATGAGCACAGGATGAGAATGTTGCTGAAGTTGAAGTTGATTTAAAACGAAGAACCCATTTTTTTTCTCAAGCAGTGAATTTAAATCTGCTTCAATTTGAAGTTGAAGGTAGCTGCGCTCCAATTCTAAACGATTAAGGGTATTTTTCAAGCCCGATTGAAAAATAGGTAGGTGTTCTTCAATGATTGGAAGCCCTTTGTTTCGAAAGAAATTTCGAGCGTAATCTATTTTTAGATTGCTGCTATCTTCTCTCCAGGTTATTTTTTTTGAGTCGAGAAATTCAAGTAATTGTTTTTTTTCTATTTGCAAGAGGGGTCGCCATTTCCATCCATCAAAGGCGTTCATACCGGCTAGGCCGAACAATCCGCTTCCGCGCAATATTTTCAAAAAGAATTGTTCTTTTTGATCATTGGCGTGATGCGCCAATGCAACACAGGCAAGAGATTCGCGTTCACAAACGTCTTTAAAAAACCGATACCGAATCTCTCTTGCTTCGTGTTGAATATTGCCGCTCAATGCACCCTCAACTTGATGCACATGCAACGTGATTTTTTTTGATTTGCAATAGTCGTCCACAAATTGAAAGTCCATTATACTCTCCTTTCCACGAAGGTTATAATTGATATGAGCTGCTTGGAATGGAATGCCTAATTCTAAAAAAATTTCACTCAATGCAATACTATCAGACCCTCCACTCAGAGCCAAAAGCACTGGTTTTTGAATGGTTGTAGTATAAAAATCGAATACGTGAGCGAATGATTTTTTCATTGTTCGAATAAAGATAAGGTCGTACCTGCTTTCAGCATGCATTCATCAAATTCATTCCCAGACAATGACGCCCTTGTAATGGCACTTCCAACATGAAAAGTGAGCTCTTTTTTTTCTTTAGATACAACCACACTGCGTATGATTACACTAAAATCAAAATTGCCTGAAGTATCAATCCAACCAAAGCTGCCACTATACAAACCTCGTGGTCTTAACTCAAGTTTTTCCATGTGTTGAACGGCACTTATTTTTGGTGCACCAGTCATAGATCCCATGGGAAAAGTCGCTTGTAATATGTTGGAAAAGGTAATTTCTTTTTCTAACTCGCATGATACTGTGCTCACCAAATGATGTAGGTTTTTAAAGGTGTAGCAGCCACACAATTCTTCAACCTGCACAGTTCCTTTTTTTGCAATCCGAGATAAATCATTTCGAACCAAATCAACGATCATCACATTTTCAGCTCGCTCTTTTTTACTTTGTAGCAATTCCTCCTTTAGTTGTTCGTCTTCCTCTAAAGTTTTACCTCTCTTCACCGTGCCTTTAATGGGTTGGGAAATGAGTTTATTCCCTAATCGCTTCACATACCGCTCAGGCGAGGTGCACCAAAGCTCTAAGGTTTTTGTTCGAAAATAAACGGCATGTGGCGCATCCGTTTTTTCATTCAAAAATGCAAAATGATCCATTCCGTTTCCTATCTCACCTTGTCCATAAAAGGGGATACAAAAATTTGTTTCGTAATAATCACCGCGTTGAATGGCTTGTTGTATTTCGTCTAATTTGTGATTGTATGTTGCAGAGGTCTCTTCACTCTGCACGTGTATATGCCGAATTGTTTTAGAGCCGTCTGGAATAGATCGTAGAAAGGCCTCAACCTCGCTTCGTGACATGTCTCCAGCTAAGCAATGCCATTCTTCATTTTCTTTCTTCCATACATGCGTTGGTTCTATGAAATGCAACAGGTGGCTTCCATCGGACCCCTCATTGTGGTACGTATTTTTTTCAAATATTTTTTTCGCCTCAAAAGAAATGTATCCGAATACCATTCCCTCAGCTTGACTCAGCCAGTTTTCCAAAAGCTCAAATTCTTCAGGCGAATTGCAGATGAACTCCCGTTTCATATTCCAAGCTAAAAACCCCTGTGGGGTTCTTGTGTTTTTGGGAATGTAAATCAGATCAACGGCTTCAGCGATTGGCATGATGCAAAGGTAATTACTGTCTTCGGTTTGCCAATAAAACCGGAGGCCCACCATCAAACGGATTCTCACCTCTGCCAATGGTTTTTGCTTGAAGACCTGCAGCCTTTATAATGGCTCGATCCCCGAATTTTTTTCTCAGCTGATCCATGGCTTGATACAGACGTATGTGCTCTTCTTGGTCATCGAAAAGATTAATTTGATAACCACCAGAGACCAAATGGCTAAATCGAACACCCACCAAACGAATGAGAACGCGACGCTTATAAAGCTTGTCAAATAATTCTAAAACGTGAGGTATAAGTTGATGATCTGCTGATGTGTAAGGAATGCGACATTGCATGGTTTCCGTTTGAAAATCGGAATAACGAAGTTTAAGTGTTACACATGAGGTTAATTTTTCTCCTTTACGAAGTTGATACGCCAAATTCTCTGTCATGGCAATAAGCAGCCCTCTCAGTTTTTGTGTATCTATAGTGTCTTGATCAAAGGTGCGTTCGGTAGAAATGGACTTTCTCTCTTGAAATGGAATAACAGGTGAGGGGTCTATACCGTTCGCCTTGCGCCAGATGTGTATACCATTTTCGCCCAATGCATGTTCCATGACATCTACAGGCATATCTTGTAAAGTGCCTATGCGCTGA
Source organism: Bacteroidota bacterium (assembly GCA_046081505.1). Taxonomy (GTDB): domain Bacteria; phylum Bacteroidota; class Bacteroidia; order Flavobacteriales_D; family Sanyastnellaceae; genus CAIZGX01. The sequence continues at coordinate 4,562 of JBJTWB010000229.1, forward strand.
ATACCAAGATTGAGTAAAAGCTGATGGGTTTTTTCACCAACCATAGGTATTTTACGAATGGAAAGTGGGGCAAG
>JBJTWB010000230.1:0-4347 GCA_046081505.1 Bacteroidota bacterium
AATGGCCAAGGCCATACCGCCTTTTTTCAAACTATCTAAATCCATTGTTAATCCATCCAACATCCACAACACTTTACCACCGTTCATTACAAATTGGTCAATAATGAACCGATCTTTATCGGGAACAACAGTATCTGTTCCAGCTACAATTAAGAGATCATAAATGTTACTACGAAACTGCATTTCTGATAACTTGTCACTCAGTGCATTGAGTTTAGCATCTATGGTAACCGGACGAATATCATAATTATCTTTAAGGCTGTAGAGCAAGTCGGCCATGTGCATACGCTCTATTTCTTTGTGTCCCTCTAGAACAGCTATTCTTGGTTTTTCTTTGCGGAAAATTCTACGAAAGCTGCTCGCTAATTCATATTCCAAATTGTTCACACTGAAATTGATCATTTCAGGACTGCTCATGGGCATTTCGCTGCGCATGAATTGAATTGGAAATTCCTCGCCTTGATATTCTACAATGGCGCCAGGCCAGATGATTTTGTTGATTTCTTGACCATCTTTTTCGTAGGTAATATTGGAAAATTTCAACCCCTTTTCATCCAACGCGGCAAAAATTTCCTGACGTTTTTTTTCGTCGGCCTCTTCATACGGATCTATGAATTCATATTCAATTAAACCGTTACTTACACTGCTGAATTCTGCCAATCTCTCTTCAACACTTTGTTCCAATCGCTTGTAATCGGCAGGGTATTCTCCGTGCAGATATACGCGAACATAAACGGGCTCTTCCAATGACTCGAGCAATTCTTGGGTAGAATTAGATAGCGAGTTTCGCTTTTCAGCGGTAATATCCCATTTGAAATAAAATGCACTTGAAATTAGCGCCAGTGCTATGAAAATACCAATGGAAAGGCCAAATTGAAGTAGGTCAGAACTGCGTTTTTTCATAATTACAAAAATGCGAAGGAAAAAGCAAAATACTTCGGAAAAATCAGCTTTTCTTCACACAACCAAGTTGGTTCAAATCAAATCGACCCTTATTAAAGATCACGTCAAGTATACTGAGGTTGGGATGGAAAGAAAATCGATCTGAAAAAACATGTAAATACGATTGAAATTCGAAGTCAATATTTTCAATTTCTGAGCCTACGTCTATGGGTGTGGTGATATTGAAATCATTTTTGCACCAAGTCAGAGTCCAATCGAATAATTTTTGATTAAAGTTAAAAAGCATTTTTTCCTCTGAATAAAAAATGGAGGTTAAATCATCCATGACAAAATCATAGTACGCACTTTTCCCGTAAGCCGATTTTATGGCTGTCAGAATTTTTTTAGGTCGAAATTCAGAGCTAATCTTGACCTCAGAGTATGGAGTAGGTATTCCATGAGTTGATTCAACGGGAATGGTTATCCATTGAATTCCATTTGCCGTTAGTATAGAAAATCGGTTTCGTGTTGTTTGTTTTTCGAATGGTTCAGAACCTGAATAGTTAGAATCCATTCCAAACTTCAATCGTGTTAGATACCAAGAGACCTTCGGTAAGCAAGGAAGATAAGCGTGTTGCTTCATCTTTATTCTTAATCCACAAGTCGGAAAATGCGGTCCCAACGAATTTTGTTGCTTCCATGATATTCCATGTTCTCTTTCGAGAACCATGTGAATACAGCTTTTCCAACAATGTGTGTCTCAGGTACAAATCCCCAGAATCGACTATCAGCACTGTGGTGTCTATTATCTCCCATCATGAAATAATAGTTGTAAAGAAAGGTGTAAGAATTCGATTCTTGTCCGTTAATAAAACATTTTCCATTTCGCATTTCACAAGTTTGACCTTCATAGGCATTGATCACGCGTTGGTATCGAATGAAATTGTCTTTGTTCAATTCAATAGTCCATCCGGCAGAAGGAATAACCAATGGCCCGAAAAAGTCGGAGGTCCACGTTACGTATGGAAATTCTGCAGCGTTCGGATAAATAGGAAGGGGTTGGTGTTTGTATGTAGAATCGAGGTGTCTTGATATTCCAGCCAATTCGGGCGACATGTTCCGAACATCATTGGCCTCACTTTCAGTCAATGGCATGAGTACCATGTCTGCTTGATAAGGGCTAGGGCTTAATTCACTCTTCAATTTCTCCAATTTCTTTTGCACTTTATTCACTGAAGCAGCTGGAATGGCGTAATTCCACATCATACCAGGTTTATTCTCAATTGCATTTCCGTTGATGTACACTTGGCCGGCATCAATCTTAATTTCCTCTCCTGGCAACCCAATGCAACGTTTGATGTACATTTCTTTTTTGTCCGTTGGACGATCCCGAGTTCCTTCAATTTTTAAATTACCACGGCCGCAGTGCTTACAAATTTTCTTTTCCGTAAAATTCTGTCGAGCCATATTTTCATATTTTCCTCTGTTGAAAATGTATTCATCAAAGGCGGAAGCCGGACCAACTTTCATGGTGGCTTCATACAATGCTTCTGACCTCAGAAGTGCATGATAATCGTGCCCTACGTAAAATGGATCAAGCACAACAGTGTCTCCATTCGGAAAATTGAAAACCACGGGGTCATATCGCTCCACCTTACCATATCCCGGTAATCGCATATAGGGAAGCGAAAACCATTCTACATAACTATTTGTTAATCCTCCCGGTAAAGCATTGTGCACAAAGGGCATAGAAACTGGTGTTTGAGGAATTTTCGCACCATAAGTTACTTTACTTACAAATAGATAATCTCCAACTTTCATTGATGACTCCATGGAGGGAGTGGGAATTGTAAATGCCTCCAAGAAAAAGGTTCGAATAATGCTTGCTGCAACAACAGCAAATAATATGGCTTCGCCCCATTCTCTACCAAATGATTTTTTCTTCCCTTTCCAATTTCTTGGACCTGCATATTCAGCTTGAACATCTTTAAAGGCAAGCATATACAATGCGTACCAAGGCAATGCCCCAAAGATCCATTGTTGTTTGGTTGAGCGCTGATTGAAAACTATTCCAATTTCAACATTTAAAATGGTTAGCATAATGAGGTTTACACCCGGTACCAACAATAAAATAAAACACCACCAAGGCCTGCCAATAACTTTCAATACAGGAAGAAAGTGAACCAAAGGAATATAGGCAGGTATTTTAGAATCAATGTTAGCTCTTTTAACAAGTTTTGGAGCAACTATGCATTGCACCAGGATGAGTAAGGCTAAGAGTATTTCAGGAATAAATTTCATGTCGTCATTATAAGTGTTACGAATTTACGAATTCAACACATCTGACATCGTAAAAACCCCTTTTTTATTGTAGAGGAATTCTGCAGCGCGAATTGCACCTGTGGCAAATCCTTTTCTGGAATGAGCGATGTGAAGAATTTTTAAAGTGTCAATTTCTGATTGATAATAAACCTCATGGGTGCCCGGAACTTCAGGCTCTCTAAGTGCTTCAATCATGAGTTTGTTGGTTTCATCTGAATCCGGATTTAAAGACCAAGAGGAGTATTGTGACATTTCATGAATTACGCCTTCGGCCAATGTGATGGCTGTTCCACTTGGTTTGTCAAGTTTTGCAGTATGGTGAATTTCTTGAATAGAAACTTCATACCCACCGAATTTGTTGAGAATTCGAGCAAGTTCTTTATTGATGTGAAACAAGGCTTGAACGCCAATACTAAAATTAGTGGCGCAAAGTAATGCTTGGTCCGTAGTCATTTTTGAAACCAACTCTTGGTAATGATCATACCAACCTGTGGTACCAACTACTACAGGGACACCTGCCTCAAAGCAAATTTTAATATTTTCAACGCATAGTTGAGGAAGTGAAAATTCAATGGCTACGTCTGCTCCAGCTAATTTTTCTTTCGTTAAGTTGTTTTTTTGTGAATACGTGCTATGAATTTCATGTCCAAATGCAGGAAGTAATTCAGCTATGGCTTGACCCATTTTCCCGAAACCGATAAGCGCAATTTTCATATTAGAATTGAATAGATAGGTGAAGACCTGCAAACTTTGGATAGAGCAGGGGGGTGGTACGAAGACTTAACTTCGGTGACACATCGAAATTGAAAAGGTGTGCATCAACATGAGCGTCTAAAATTTGCAGTCCATATACCCCAATTAAACTGAGATAAGAAATGTCTAAATATTTTTTGTAAAGCAAACGGTTGTAATCCAATTGTGAATTGTTTAAACCTACTGCAATTCCATCCGGATTCGTATTGGGATCACTGTCATTGTATGCAATGAATGCATTTTTCCAGAATCGGTATGATTGTGTATTGGTGTGAATGAAATACACGCAAGTACCTATACCTACAAGCGCAATGGGGGTTTTCCAATACTTGTGATTGTAAATTTGCCCCAATCCAGGTAGCAATGAACTATAGATAGTGGCTTTTAGGG
>JBJTWB010000231.1:0-604 GCA_046081505.1 Bacteroidota bacterium
ATTGCCAAAGAATTGCAAAGGGGTAATTCGATCATTCAATTACAACACACAATATTTCATGGTAGTCTCTAAAACGTACACTGACGTACGATGGGTAGGAGCACCACCTTCATGTATAGGTAAATTTGGAGGAGATACGGATAATTGGGTTTGGCCAAGGCATACCGGAGACTTCTCTGTATTTCGGATTTATGCCAATGAAGAAAACGAACCAGCCAATTATTCCGCCGCAAATAAGCCATTTCAACCAAAACATTTCTTTCCAATTTCGCTGAAAGGAACTCAAGCTGGAGACTTTACAATGATTTATGGATTCCCAGGAAAAACGGAACACTTACTCACAAGTGCTGGTGTGAAATACAATCACGAGCACCTAGCGCCTATGCGAATAGAATTTAGAAAGAAGAACTTGGAAATTATTGATGCAGCTATGCGCAGCAGCGACCAATTACGTATACAATATGCCGCGAAGCAAAGCGATGTTGCAAATGCATATAAAAAATGGCAAGGTCAAGTTCTTGGGTTGAATAAATTCAATGCCATTGCTTTAAAGGAGAATGAAGAGTTACAGTGGATATCCATAGCAAAGTCGAAAGAAATGGAG
>JBJTWB010000232.1:0-6711 GCA_046081505.1 Bacteroidota bacterium
CCCACCGTTTCAAATTCATTGTCGAACATCCACATGACCGGATGAAATTCAACAAAAAGAAATGTGCCGCTCGGTTTTAAAAAATGAGAAACAACCTCCGCCCAACGATCTAAATCGGGCAGCCACCCAATGGTGCCATAACTGGTAAATACCAAATCGAATTTTTTGTCGAGGTGATTCTTCAAATCATACACGTTGCAACAAATAAATTCGGCGTTCAATCCCATCTGCGCATTCAACGCTTTCGCTTTTTCAATGGCTTCATCTGAAAGATCAACCCCTGTTACTTCTGCACCCATGCGAGCAAGAGAAAGCGTGTCTTGACCGAAGTGGCACTGCAAATGCAAAATAGATTTACCGCGAATGTCGCCAAGTAAATTCAATTCAATTTCATTCAGTGATGTTCTTCCTTTCAGGAATTCTTCCAAAAAATAAAAATCAGATTTCATATGAACTGCAACGCGCTTGTTCCAAGAGGTGCGGTTCAATTCAAAAAGTTTTTCTTCTTCCATTATCCAATGCGTTTGATGACCTGCGTTTTTATTTTTTCGAAGAACTGATGCGGATGTTGGGTGCGCCAATTCAGTTCGTTTAAATTTCCACCTGAAATAAAATATTGATCGATGTAGGCTTTTGAAAAATCTTCCAACACATGCTCTCGGAAATTCACCAAGGCAATCCAACCGTCCTCATCATTCACATCTTCAAACCACTCTTCGTAATAACAATCGTCGCTGGTATGAAAATTCAAAACATTTTCACCAATGAAAATGAATTTCGTTATTCCTTCTTGAATCAAATGATCGGCAAATTCACGTTTTAAAAACATAATGTCATTGTACAACAAATCATTCCATTCACCAATTAATTCAACAATGGCGTATCCCTCAGAGTAATTTGCAAAGATGAGTTTTACAAATAAAGTCTGACTCCCAATGCTGTCCCATTGCGGATGAATGAAGTGGTCGTAAATTTTATTTGAAAATTCAAACTCACTGTATTCTTGAGCGAAAAACGGTGAGCGTTCATCTTCCTCTGCGCAGTATAGTCCTCGCCAATTGTAATATGGTTCTAGATTATGCATTTACTTCTTAACTGAATTCACGGCTAATCTCACACTTCCTTCCTTCAACAAAAGTGCTTTTGCCTGCTCGGCATTCAACCCCGTTGCCTCCATGACCATACGCGTTCCCCTTTCCACTAATTTGTGATTTGAAAGTTGCATGTCTACCATCTTATTGCCTTGCACATGTCCGAGCTGAATGAAAGTGCAGGTCGTAATCATATTTAAAATGAGTTTTTGCGCAGTGCCACTCTTCAAGCGTGTACTTCCAGTGATAAACTCCGGACCTACAATAGCTTCAATGGCATATTTTGCCACCTCTGCAACGGCTGATTTTTCATTGCATACAATACATCCGGTTACAATGTCATGAGCATTGCATTGCTTCAATGCACCTATAACGTATGGCGTTCTTCCCGAAGCTGCAATGCCAACTACTACATCGTTTTGATTTATGTTGAAGGCGAGAAGATCTTTCCATCCTTGCATTTCATCGTCTTCAGCAAATTCTACCGCTTTCCGAATGGCTGCATCACCACCCGCAATGAGTCCAATAACTTTTCCATGCTCAACCCCAAAAGTTGGTGGACATTCACTGGCATCAACAATGCCTAATCGTCCACTTGTTCCTGCACCTAAATAAAACAGTCTGCCTCCTAATTTCAGTTTAGAAACCACCACGCTCACAAGAGATTCAATTGCGGGAATGCATTTGGCAATGGCAGCCGGTACACTTGAATCTTCTTCATTCATTCCATGTAAAAGTTCGGTTACAGTGAGGTTCTCAAGTTGGTCTCTTAGACCGGCAGATTCTGTGCTAGACATATTCATATTTTTCACAACGAAGGTAAGAAAGCTGTTCATAACCCAATTGAATGGGCTGAATTTTGTACGGAAGCTTTACCTAATTTCGAATGGACTACTGAACACTATGAAAAAAATATTATTGGCCCTTTTTACATGCATGGTTGGATTAACAGCTTTTGCACAAACAGATTTACTTGATGCAGAACGAGAATTTAACAATGGGAACATGCGCGGAGCATTAACGTTGTTTCGAAAAGTACTGGAATCGGATCCCATGAACTACAAAGCACAATTTGGTGAAGCTGAATGCTATTATCGTTTGAAAAAATACAGCGATGCGTTTACATCGCTCGACAAGGCCACAAATATCAAGCAGTCGAAAACCAAAGAGGTCATCTTATTTTATGCGAAATGTTATCATAGAACGGGTGATTTGGACCGAGCCATCAGTGAGTACAAAGCTTTTTTGAAGGTGGAAAAACCAAAGTCATATCCTTACCAAGAAGCAGAAAAATACATTAAAGAATGCGAATTCGCAAAGCGGAAAATGGCAAAACCTTCCAATGTTAAAGTTTACAACATTGGTGAGGAAATCAATTCACGTTTTGAGGAATATGCTCCAAGTATTACATCAGATGGAAAACTTTTAGTTTTCACTTCAAGAAGAGAGAATACCACTTCACCGGAAGATAGAAAAGGAAAACATTTGGATGAAAATGGTGATTATAAGTTTTACGAAGACATTTACTATTCTCAGTGGGATGCTACCTCCAATTCGTGGTCAGATTGCATGAAGGCGGGTGGGGCAGTAAATACCACAGATCATGACGCCGTTTTAAGTATTTCGCCCGATGGTCATGGTATTTATGTCTATAAAAATAGTGCAGACAATGCGGGTGATATTTATTTTTCGAAAATGACAGATAAGTTAATTTGGAAAGAAGCAGAGAAATTGCCCAAGACAATTAATTCAAGTTACTTCGAGGGAAGTACATCGGAAACTGCTGATGGCAAAATGTTATACTTTGTAAGTGAAAGACTGGGAGGATTGGGTCTTTGTGATATTTACTATGCTCAGAAAAGCGGAAGCTCATGGGGCAAGCCTGTGAATATGGGAGCAACAATTAATACGCCTGGTGATGAGAAATTTGTATTTATACATCCGAACGGAAAAACATTGTTCTTCGCTTCTGATGGACACTTGGGACTAGGTAGTTATGATATTTACAAAACAGAGTATGTCAATGGCATGTGGACCAAGCCTATTAATTTGGGCTATCCAATCAATACAGTAAATGAAGAATCTACTTTTTCATTGACTGCAGACAATTCAAAGATGTTTGTGGCAGCCGAGTATGCTTCTGTAAGTGATGAGAATGTGGCCAATTATGGTGAGAGAGATATTTATATGGTTGATATTTCAAACTATCCACTTATGAACGAAGGGTATGAAAAATCAGTGTTCGCTCAGCTCATAGCCATTGTATCTGATGCAAATTCTGGCGCTCCCTTGAAAGGAGTTAGCGTTACTGTTGAGAGTCTTGAAGATGGTGAAGTATACGAAAATACAACTGACAAGATTGGTTATGCACGTGTCAATTTAAGAGGTGATGCTACGTACAAAATCACCGCAAAGAAAGGAGATAAGACGTTCACTGAAGAAGTGAAGATTGAAATGAATAAATCGGGAGAAACCGTTCAGAAGTGGGAAATTAGACTTTAAGATATGTGCTTGTAAAGCACGCGCAAGTCATTCCAAACCGTATAATCTTTCGCATAGAGGGCGTTCATTTGATGAATGCCCTCTTCATTTAGTAAATGCCATTGATTCGAAGGGCTGAATACGCCGGGTTGCAATTGAGGTAAATCATTGGCATTGAATCGCGGCGTGTATCCTATCCAACTCTTTTTTCCAATAAGTACAGCAGGAATTTGACTCAATGCTTTTCGCTGATTTGTGCGAACCAGAAGTAGGGGAAAACAAAGCAATAAAATGAAACTACAGAAAAGATCAAAAGCACGTTTCTGTCTTTTGTTTAAGGGGGTAGTTATGTTATTAACGGAAACAAAAATGGTGTCGGTGTTCGATTGTATATGCTGACTTCCAATAATAAATAAACTTTCTGGAGGTGCAATTTTGAATTCTAAATTGAGATGATTCAACGAATTCATTTGCTTAATGATCTCATGACTCGATACATCTTTCGCACAAAAAATTAATTCTTGAATTTGATTTACACGAAAATATTCTTTGCTGTTACTAGGCAATTCCAGACTGTGCTCAATGGATAAGCACGGGTAGTTGGTTTGATTTAAAAATTGTTTGATTCGTGTGAATTCGGAATCGCTGCCAAGAATAAGTACCCTTTTCAAATCGGGTCTTTCTTTTTTTCCTTTTTGAATAAAAAGAAATGAAAATAGTTTGTGCCACATGGGTATAACCAACAAAGCAGAGAAACTAGATAATAAGATAACAACGCGCGAAAAGCGAATGGTTTCTGGAAGAAGTGAGTATACCAATAGAGTAATAAAACTTGTCCAGAGAATGGCATTTACGGTACGTTTGGTTTTTTTAATTTCCAAATAAGCACCACTTAAATACATGTTTAAAAATAACAAGAGGCAGTATAAGGCGCCATAAATTTGAATAATTGAAAAATCGAAATTCTTTTCTTGCCATTGCGAATACACGGTGGCCATGAGATGAATAATTCCGAATAAAAGACCAATATCGGCAAAGGGTAAAAATGAAGTGCTAATAATTCTTTTCAAAAAAGAAAGTGATGCACGCATCCAAATGGCCAGGTGAATGAGCAATGTGAAGCTAGAGGCGTTACCTTTCGAGAAATGTTTTTTCGCAAAAATGCCCATGGCATTGTAAAAGACATAGACATAATTCAAGCTGCCTTTTTTGGTGCTTTCACCTTTGTAGTGAATAATGCTTGTGTCAGCGAAATAGATGTTTTTCCAACCACCTTGAATAATGCGCCATGAAAGATCTACATCTTCGCCGTACATAAAAAAATCTTCATCGAGCCACCCCACTTGATCTAAAGTTGTTTTTCTCATGAACATGAAAGCACCGCTCAATATCTCTATTTCTTGATTTTCATCATAGCTGAGATTGCCCATGTAATACCTGTTGATTCGGCCGTTTTTCGGGAACAACTTGTATAGTCCTGATATCTTGTAAAATGAAGTTTCAGGGGTTGGAAGTCCTCTTTTCGATTCGGGAAGAAGTTTCCCAGAGCCATCGAACATTTTCACACCAAGTCCACCCACTTGCTCATGGTCATCCATGTACTCAATAACTTTCGAAAAAGTATCTTCTTTAACCAATGTGTCTGGATTGAGTAAGAGAATGTACTTCCCTGTAGATTCAGCTATTCCCTGGTTATTTGCTTTTGAAAAACCAACATTTTCTTTGTTTGCAATGAGTTTAACCTGCGGGAATTTTTTCCTGACCATGCTCAATGATTCGTCTACGCTGTTGTTGTCAACTACAATCACCTCCACTTGCATTCCTGCAGAGGCCTTTTCCACTGAGGAGAGGCATTGCTCTAAAAAATGCTGAACGTTGTAGTTGACAATGATAATGCTGAGCTGCATGAACGCGAAGATAAGTCTTACTCGTCTTTGTTGTTTGCATTCATAACCCCGTTCTGTTTGCGGATACTCTCTTTGTGAATGGCTTCTAAAAAAAGTCGCATGAAGTCTTCAGTAAGACCAAGTTCACGACCAAAGTCGGTGCGGGTTTGAAGAATTTCTTTCCATCGATTCAGTTGGAAAATGGTAATGTCGTTCTGTTTTTTGAATTGCCCCAAATCTTTAGCTACTTGCATTCTTCGGCCTATGGCCTCAATAATTTCCTGATCAATGGTATCAATTTGTTCTCTGAATTGAGCCAAGTCTGTACCGTGAATTTCATTGGAACATCGCTTCAAAAGTCCACCTAGAATACTTTGAAAATGTGCTGCTGTTACTTGTTGTTGTGCATCACTCAATGCCTCATCTGGATGTTCATGACTTTCAAACATGAGCCCATCAAAACCTAGATCCAACGCGCGCTGTGCAACCGGTGAAAGCAGTGTTCTATTTCCAGAAATATGACTGGGGTCGCAGTAGAGCGGAATTCCGGGCAATTTGGTGCGAAAGGAAATTGGAATTTCCCACATGGGTTTATTTCGATATGGATGTTTGTTGCTAACAGAAAATCCGCGATGTAAGGCATAGAGTTGCTTTACATTCATTTTTTCGAAGCGTTCGAAAGCGCCTATCCATAAATCCAAGTCGGGGTTGATTGGATTCTTGATGAAAATGGGAATTTCAACTCCTTTCAATGATTCCGCAAGCTCTTGAACAGAAAACGGATTTACGGTAGTTCGTGCTCCGATCCAAACTGCATCGAAGCCTGCATTGAGAGCCAATTCCACGTGTTCAGTTTTGGCCACTTCCGTAATGATTTGGATTCCGAACTCCTGCTTAACATCTGTCAGCCATGAAATACCTGCTGCACCCACGCCCTCAAATGAATTTGGTTTTGTTCGGGGTTTCCAGAGTCCTGCACGAAAGAACTTGAGCCCAGCTATATTTTTAAGAGCCTTGGCTGATTCCATGACTTGACTGCGAGACTCTGCGCTGCAAGGTCCTAAAATGAGAGGAATGGAATCTAAATTTTTCATTGCTTAATTGGATGTGCAAGGTATGTACAAAGTATGAAACAAAGAAAAAGGGAGAAGTGTTCTCCCTTTTTTCATGTGCTCTGGACTGGATTCGAACCAGCACACCTGTTGGCACCACCCCCTCAAGATGGCGTGTCTACCAATTTCACCACCAGAGCG
>JBJTWB010000233.1:0-7230 GCA_046081505.1 Bacteroidota bacterium
TCTGCACTGCCCTGGAAGAGCAACACAAGTAAAACAGCCCCAACCAAACTTCCATTTAACCAATTACCTGTAGCAGCTACACTGAAGAAATAAAATGTAATCCAGATACATTGTTCACTTGCATAATTCGGATGACGCACAACGGACCAAAGACCAGTATGCACAAATCCCTTCGAATATGGCAACTCCGTATTATTTCCATCTCGTATACGTCTGTGTTTTTCATTTTGAAAATTCCATTGCTGTTGATCTGCAATTGTCTCAATGCATAGAAAAACCAAAACGGCAATAGCTACAGCCATTTCCTTCCAACCAATTTCTCCAGCATCGCCGGCTTTGAATGCATAAATAGCTGGTAATGTAATGAGCCAAATAAGAATGTTCTGATAAAAAGAAATGAAGAACAAATTAAAAAGGCTCCATTTCAATCGCGAATTAAATAAAGGGTTCTGACGAAGTACTTCCCATCTGTAATCTTCTTCTCCGGTCCAAAACTTCCAAGAATAAGCCCCTCTTCTGCTGAAATTATACGTTAATCGAATTCCCCATAAACTCACCACCACGGCCATAAGAATGAACTTCGGTTGGTAGTTGGAAATATGTGCATATTCCCAAACATAAATGAGTGGAGCAATACTCCATATCTTATCTACTTGACTGCAATTACCTGTTAGCTCTGCTAGCACAAAACAAATTGCTGCGACACTCAGGGCTGAATACCCTCCCCAAACAAGCATTTCCCATTGCATTGGAATTAAATTGGGATCTAAATAAAAGGCAATGAGCGGCATGACCAATAAAGCCATAATCAGCAAAACAATGGTTTTTAACATGAAAACATTTTTTAGTAAGGTAAGAAAAAATCAGAATAACAGTTAACGAATACCCAGAAGTTCAATGTCATAAAGAACAATGGAATTCATTGGAATTTTAGCATCGTCGCCCAACAACCCAAAGGCTCTACCCGAGGGAAGAATAATTTTTGCTTTGTCATGAATGTGCATCAATTGAATCGCTTCATGAATACCGCTTTCAACATGATCGCGACCAACCAAAAAAGAAATTTTATCTTCAGGTTTGGCGGTGTAGCATACCGTTCCGTCAAGCAAAGAGACCGTATAGCTTACCATTACATAATTACCTTCACGAACATCTGTTGTATCACCCTTCGATTCATAAATCCAATAGTAAATCCCTGTTCCAGTCTCTTGCATTGGCCATTGTTTTTCTTTGATATAGGCTTGAATGGTGGTCTTCTGATTTTGGTGATTGGCCTTATTATATTCTAAGAGCATTTCAGCAATTTCAGCATCTGATTTCTCACTGTTTTTCACTTGTCCGTCACCGCAGCCTGAAATGAAGAAAGCAATAACTAAAGGGAGTATCCAAAAAAGTTTTTTCATATTTCGTTCGATTCAAGTAGATGATGAAATTTCTGTATTACGTCATTCAATGGCTCATGCATTCTGGCTCCTGCGGCATTTTTGTGCCCTCCTCCATTAAAGTATGTACGTGCCATCTTATTCACATCTCGTGTTCCTTTGCTTCGAAAACTGATACGCACACATCCTTCATCTTCTCTAAAAAACGCTGCAATGGTAGTTCCTTCAATACTTAAAGCCATATTCACTAGACCTTCGGTGTCTCCTGGCTGAGGGTTGAATTCATCCAGTTCAGCTTTGGTTAAAACGATGTATGCCGCCTTATATTTTTCAAGAACGTGCAATCCGTTAGAAAGTGCAAACCCCGTTAATTTAATTTTTTCTAAACGCTGAACATCATGCACTTGTTCATGCACCACATGAGGTTTTAATCCCTTCTTCATCATGAACGAGACGATCTCATGTGTTTCAGCCGTTACACTTGGAAAACGAAATGACATGGTATCGGTCATCATACCGCAGTAAATGGCTTCCATGGTAGGAACATCTAATTTCTCTAACCAATTCATTGCTCCCGCAAAATGAAATACCATTTCACAAGTTGAGCAAATGGAGGTGTCACTGTATATCACTTGAGGGAATTCGGCAGGTTGTTCATGATGATCAATCAATATCACTTTCAAGTGATCTAAGTTTCGTTCAATGCATTTCTTGACACCATCTCCAATTCTTCCCAAATGATTGTAATCAAGAATAATGAGCAAGTCTGCCTCAGACATTGCCTGCTCTACCCCATTTGAATCTTGTTTGAATACCAACGCGTTCTGAGTGCCCGGCACCCAATTCAAATTTGCAGGAACATCATCTGGAAAAACAACTTTAACATTTTTATTCAAAGCCTTGAGCAATTGTGCCATTGCACCAGCTGATCCTACCGCATCGCCGTCAGGGCTTTGATGAGTAGACAAAACAATATTTTTTGAAGAATCAATAATTTCTTGAGCGCGTTGAATATCTGAAAGTGACAAGGTACATTTTAACATGTTTCAAAAATACAATTGAATGAGTGAGAATCGCGTAAATTCGAATCATGAAAAATTTATTCCTTTTCGCATTTGCCACTTTCTGTTTATTCAGCACTTCGACGGGTGAGACTGTTTTGGATCATAAATTCTATGTGAGCAACACCTTTATTGAATACAATGCTCAAGCGAGCATGTTGGAAATTCGCGTTCAATTCTTCATTGATGATTTTGAACGAATTCTCAAAAAAGAAACGGGGAATAAAAAATTCGAATTGCAAGAACGATCGAACGGATCTGAAAGAGAAGAAAACAACGATATTTTCAAATACATTGAATCAAACTTAAAACTTACAGTTGATGATCTTCCGAAAAATCTTTATTTCTTGGGTTATCAGAAAGACAATGCCGAAACCATTACGCTATATCTTGAAGTCCCTGTTAGTGGGCCGTTCGTGAGTCGCATTCAAATTCAAAATACATTTTTTCTCACTGAGTTTCATGAGCAAAAGAATGGAATAGAAATGAAATGGTATGGTGCCATAAAACAAGAATATTTGAATCAAGACCGGACTACTTGTGAATTCATTCGACCATGAAGAAGAAAGAAAAGGTAGCCTTCATTATTGAGGAATTGGAGCGCCTTTATCCAGAGACACCGGTACCTCTCGATCACACTGACGCATATACCTTACTCATTGCGGTTCTGCTCTCAGCGCAATGCACAGATGTTCGAGTAAATCAAGTTACGCCCTTTTTATTCGAACGCGCGAGCACACCCTATGAAATGGTTGAATTAAGTAAAGAGGAAATAAAAAGCATCATACGTCCTTGTGGATTATCGCCTGCAAAGAGTAGTGCCATTTGGGAACTTTCAAAAATATTAATAGAAAAACACCAAGGGTCCGTGCCTCAATCGTTTGAAGCATTAGAGGAATTACCAGGTGTTGGACATAAAACAGCGAGTGTGGTTATGTCGCAATGGTTTGGAGTACCTGCATTCCCAGTAGACACCCATATTCACAGGCTTATGACTCGATGGAAACTAACTAAAGGGAAAAGTGTTGAACAAACAGAAAAAGATGCAAAGCGCCTCTTTCCAGAGGCGCTTTGGAATAAACTGCATCTTCAAATCATTTTTTATGGTCGAGAATATTCTCCTGCTCGAGGAAATTTAGAATTCGACTTCATTACACAGCGTGTGCTTGCGAAAAATTAGGGGTAAAAATGAAGAAGCATTGTTTTCTTCGCTTCATTTCCGTCATGATCCAATTCTGCAACTACCTCTAATCGCACATCCGTGTGTTCCGAAACCTGATTCACATAAAACTGATTAAAAGTATAACTTGCCAAATGCTCTTCGTTTGAATACGTGAACATAACCGAGTCATTGGCATCGTTCAAAAGCTGAATGGTCATGCCGTGCATTTCCGATTCAGCAACCACACTTCCTTGAATAAATACTGTATCACCACCCACAAAATACAATGCTGGATCAGGAGAACTAATGGTAATCGTTGCGCTATTCTCCTCGTGTTTGTGGCAACCAATTAATGTGAATAATACAACAACTAAAGCAAAATAATTTTTCATTTTTTTTTATGATTTATGAAATAGATGATTGAGACCAAAATATCTTTTTTTAAGGTGGGAAGTTCTGTCTCAAATTTTTCCCAACCTCGAAAATACACGTTTGAAATAAATGCAAATTTTTCCTTGTATACATCTAGACCGAAACCGAGATTCAGTCTTTGTTCATTTGCATTCATTACAGGATAATCATATTGATAATCCACTCCATGTTTTATTCCTCTCACTTGAAAATGAGGTGCAAGTTTCAATTTCCCAGTTGGAACAAACCAAAACAACTGCAAATTACCGACCCATTGATCTGCCAGTTGATAAGCATTCTCATCCATGAATGAATAAAAATATCCCCATTGCGATGCAACAGCCCAGCTTTTAGAGGCCAACATTCCGTTTAAAGAAACCCCAACACCATAGGAACCTAGAGAAGGTCTCATTGCCAATGGTAAGGTTTGTTCTTTATTAAACTTCGTAGGAAGTCGAAATGAAACCTGACTTTGAAGAAACAATCGAATTTTTCCTTCACGAAGCCCTTTATTCATCCACAAACTCCCCCACTGAAATTGAATGTCACCAATTCCCTGAGTAGATTTTTTTTCATCTGCTGTGGTCCTAGAATTCGCAGAGTAAGGTATACTTAAACTGAATTGAAATTTGTCATTAATCGAAAATCTGCCCGTGGCATTCAGCGTGTACAGTTGGTCTTGAGATGCACTTGACGAGTGGCTTGTTTCAGAATTCAAGAATTCGCGGAAGCTTCCGCTTATTCCAAAATAATGCTGATTAAACTGGGGCTGCAACCCTGTATTTAACCACTGACTTCCACCACCGCAAATATCACAAGACCACGTGTGCTGAACGGCCAATACCGCTAGCATGAACAAAGTCTTTTTTATCATTTTTTTATTTTTTTGAATTAACTCTATGGTCGAGATTAAATCAAAAAAGCGGGCGGATGATCAATCAATGCATGAAACCCTTCTTTGGTTTCGGGACAAAACAACTGCCCCCATTTCACAAGGACGATTCCTACTTGGATTACAGTATATCTTGGTTTTTCTACAACAACCCATTTCTCACATGCCGTAAAATTTAGAAGAAGTGGTTCTTTTGTCTTTTCTTGTTCTTGCTTCTTAAGTTCTTTTACAAGGCAACACATGGCCATGCAAGTATTGTTAGCCTTAGATTTTTGAATACAAGATGTTTTGGACAAGGAATCGCGCTGTATAAGCCATGAAATTGTAGTTATGCTTGCCCAACTTAGAGCAAAAATCATAAACAATACAATACTCAATAAGACTCCCCGAATCATGCAGGCAAAGGTAATACATTTGCAATGTGGCAATTCGAAACAATTATTCCAAACGCACCCCCCTGTTTGAAAAAATGGTGAAAGACATGGTCTGTCTTTTTCGAGAGACCTATTTTTTCATTCTGAATGGCTTTTCATTGCCTGTTTGGGTAGCATACCCAACGTATCCCAGCAAAAAAACAACTTTATTTAAGATCGCTATTCAGCATCGCGTAAGGCTTACAAACAAATTAGTCAAAAAACCAACACGCGTTTTTTATTTCGAAGATGAGACCTACGGTGACCCCAGTGAATTAAAAAAAGCATACCCCAATGTTGAAATCACAAATCTGCATTGTTCAGACATCTCAAAATCGAAAGTCAATGAAATTCATAAGAAAATCTTAGGTTATGACTTCCATGTTGATCCAACTCAATTCAACGGACTTGCCGTTGAAAAAAGTGAAGTCAATGCTCTGCATGACGGTAAAACCATTGCTTGTCCTATTTCCCCCGCAGCGATAAAACCAGACAGTGTTTATCAAATTGTCATAGACAATGAAAGTGAGAATGGTCAATTCGTAGACATACGTGTACCCGTGGTTTTTGGTCAAATACCACTGATATACTTGAAATATAAATCAGCTGAGAAAAGATTCACCAATGACATGCATGCTGCGACTCTTCATGAAACAGATGACATTCTAACACAGGACGAGCAAACTCAATGCATTGCCTTTGCAAGAGCCATGGGCGCTCAGTTCTGTGAACTTGATGTTCTGCGTCACAAAGGAAACGGGAAGATCTATATTATTGATTTAAATAAAACTCCATACGGACCTCCGAGCAAATTAGATACGGCATCAAAGGAAATAGCCATTCTTGGAATTTCAAATTCTATCTAAGAAATCGCATACGCCATGATTATTATACCTTTACCAAAAATCATTGCACATGAAATCACTTTTACTCACTTTTCTAATAATTGTAAGCGCATCGCTTGCTTGCCTTGCACAGACCGATTCAGATACTAAAGTTGTTAAATTGACCAATGGCAACGAATACATTGGAAAAATCATTTCTGATGATGGACGTGAAATATTAATAGAAACGAATAATGTTGGAAAGATCTATTTATTGAAAAAAGATGTTCAATCCATCTCTGCATACGACCCCACAGAATTTACAGTATTGAATAATGACGTTGTTAAATCTACCGCTTTTAGCACACGCTACACCTTTACTACCAATGCCCTTCCATTGAAGAAAAAAGATAGCTATTACATGATTAATCTATGGGGGCCAGAATTCCATATGACCATAGCTGACAATTTCAATATTGGAGTCATGTCTACCTGGTTTGCAAGTCCAATTGCACTTGCAGCTAAATATAGTATTCCTACCAAAAACCCCAAGGTCAATTTTTCTGTAGGAGAAATTGTAGGTTCGGGCGGTTACATTGCTCCTGAAATGGTATTGTCACTCTCTTTCGCCAACATTACATTGGGTGATCGCGATAAAAACATCACCTTTGCCGGTGGATATTTGGTTTCGAATCCGAACATTGGATTTGGAAACCCAAGTCATGGACCAATGGGGTCTATTGGCGCGCACGTTCGCATCAGCGACAAATCAAGTTTCATTTTTGATTCTATGTTTGGTCAAACAAAAAGAGAGTCAACCGTTTTTGGCGCACCTTCTACTTACAACACTGAGTTTTTTCTTTTTATGCCTGGTTTGCGTTTGGAACAAGGCGAGGGCAAAGCCGTTCAATTTTGCATGGCAGGCGCTTCATTCGACGGGGATGTATTTCCATTCCCATATGTAACTTGGTTCAGAAAACTGTAAATTAATTGTCTCATCCCAAAAGCATTTCATTCACTAAAATTCAACTAACTTCACGCAAAATTTGTAGCTATGAAAAAAATATTTTCAATTTTGATACTTG
>JBJTWB010000234.1:0-2658 GCA_046081505.1 Bacteroidota bacterium
AAAGCATCAAAGCGATCACATTGAATAGACATTTCTGAAGTCACCTGTGAAGGAAAAATGGTAACGTCTTGGTATGCAATATTCTCTTCCACGTTCACCACCCCGAAACAAGGCTGTGTAAGTGAGGATCCAACGTAAGAACCATCAACTTGCTGCAATCCTGTTCCTGCGGCATCGAGCCAATCAACCAAATCTTCATTCGATGGATTCGGGTTACCGGTCCAGTGCTTGTCCATTTTACCGTAATAATCAGGCGAGGTAGGCGTATCGCAATATGATCCGCCTCCTGTTAAAGTTCCAATAACACGGTGATCTTTATTGAAAATGGGCGACCCCGAAGAGCCCCCTTCCGTAACACCCCAATTGGTAACCGTTTGAATCCAATTCACTTTCCAGTGATTCCCTGCCGCTTGCCAAGTTCCAGAAACCAAAGTGCCGGCAGTTGAAATTTTCTTTACATCTCCGGCAGGATGATGAATGCAAATGGCCTTCCAGCCCTCTGAAGATGCTGTAGGTGTTGTAGTAGAGGCATCCCATCCGGCATAATACACATTCCATGTTGCAGGTATAGCTTGGGTCATTTCCAATAAACAGAAATCACTACCTGAGGCACCGCCACCATCATTTGAATCTGCACGTCTATTTGTTCCCGTCTTCTGCTGAGCGCTTGCACTAATTCCACTTCCACACGAATTGCGCTGATAATTGAAACGCACAACAACTTGAGCGAAATCAGAAGTAGTTGACTGCTCTGTGCAATGCATGGCAGTTAATACATATTTTTTACAATCATAAGATGTATTGTTTACCAAAGTACCGGTGCACAAACCAACTCCACCACCGGCTGGAATACTGAGTTTAACCACACTTCGAATCTCGTCTGCCCAGCTATCTCCCTCCGGACATTTCACGTCAATTTCACAAGGATCGGAAACACGCTCGTAAAAATCATCGTGAACATATCGGAAATAGTGACCAAAACCACGTATTGAAAGCTTTGCGGCTTCCATTACTCCTGCTGGAACAAAGTATTCAAAGACCAATTCATCTCCGAACACCTCTGGAGTGCGGTACAATCCCGATTCTTGATTTTCTTCATGATTGAATGGTCCTGCAAACCAATGTCTATCGGCTGAATAAACAAAAAACTCAGCCCCTTCTGGAATATAAAACTCACTGAAGAAGATATCCATTGCTTGTGCGCCTTCACTCTTTACAACAAAAGTCATTAATGCATCTCCATTTGAATTATATGACCAATTCCCCATCTCCAATAAGTTCAAAGGAAACTCAATGATTTTTCCATAAATAGGGAGTGTTCCATTTTTATCTGACTCGTTGGCCATAGACCACAATTCTTCAGAGTTTTGTACTGGTAAATTCAATGCACTTGTATGCGACCAAAATGTATTCGGATTAACGGCAAACGTGCGCGGTTCTTGGGCTTGAATTGTTATTGAAAACAAAATAAAAGCAACGAAGTAGAGTTTTTTCATTTTTGCAGATTTGAGGTGGCAAGATAGTCAGTATTTTTGTAAGGTTGGTAATTGTCCCGAAAATAACGCGTTTGATGCTAAAGGCCTATATAGGACCTTTCATAATTACTTTTCTAATAGCCATGTTCGTTTTCGAAATGCAATTTATTTGGTTGTACCTCGATGATCTATTAGGCAAAGGACTGAATCCAACAACAGTACTGGAACTTATTTTTTATGCTTCGGCACGGATTGTAAATATGGCCCTTCCCCTTGCCGTGCTCATGTCTAGTATCATGACCTTCGGCGCATTGGGAGAGAATAATGAGTTAACAGCCATGAAAAGTGCAGGAATGTCACTTTCTCGAATTTTCAGACCACTTGTAGTTCTCATGCTCCTGCTCTCACTTGGATCATTTTTCTTCGCCAACAACATGTGGCCCATTGCCAATTTAAAATTTCGAACCCTTCTCTTTAGTATTGTTCAACAACGACCCGCATTGAGTATTGAAAATGGTGTTTTTTACAACGGAATAGAAGGTGTTAGTATTCGAGTTATGGACAAAAATCCTGAGACCGGTGTCTTGAAAGACATTCTTATTTATGACCATCGCAATCAAAACGGTGGAAATAGAACCGTGATCAGAGCATCTGAGGGAGAAATGACTCAAACGGAAGACAAACGTTTTTTAATTCTAACCTTGAAAAACGGTTCAACACACGATGAAAAAGAGGAGTCTTCCAAACCGAAACGCATAGCTGGATCTTCACAGCAACAAGTAGATCGTTCTTTCCCATACGTCAGCGGCAGCTTTCAAGAGATGATCATCCGACTTGACTTAAGTAATTTGGTTTTTAAAAATAACGATGAAGAGATTTTCAAAAACTCGTTTGAGATGATGACCATTCCACAACTTGAACGAGCTATAGACAGTCTAGAAATACAACGTGATAGTTTGGCAAGTCAAATCACGAATTCATCACAGAACACACAAAACCAAACAGAGGTTAAAACGAAAAATGCACAAGTCAATCTTGTTGAAAGACAAAAAGAAGAACTTGCAAATCGAAACAAATTCATTAACCGACATAAAATTGAGTGGCACAGAAAATTTACACTTGCCATCTCTTGCCTCATTCTCTTTTTTATTGGTGCCCCATTAGGCGCTTTGATTCGGAAAGG
>JBJTWB010000235.1:0-15629 GCA_046081505.1 Bacteroidota bacterium
GATTCACCCCGGCTTGGGCTGACAAACAAAAATATGTAATCAATGCACGCGCTGAAGGCGATCACAATCAAGAAAACAATTGGAGATATACAGGAGGGAAAGGGATCATTGAAAAGCCTTTTTTCAGACAATCCATCCGCAGCAAACGCTGTGTAGTTATTGCAGATGCATTTTTTGAAGGTTCAACTTCTCAAGGACTATCCAAGCCGTATTGCGTTTTTCCCACCCATGGTCAAATACCCATGGCATTTGCAGGCGTTTACGATGAATGGATGAATCCACAAACACAGGAGAAAACCCACTCCTTTGCCATCATAACATCTGCTGCACCACCGGGTGTTTTAGAGCATATTGGGCATCCCAGATGTCCTGTAATTATTTCAACAGAGGAAGTAGATGCCTGGTTAAGTGAATCGTCTTCACTCGCCGAGATAACGGCCATGCTGCATCCAAACACAACCTTCTCACTGAATGCATACGCCGTGTCGCCCGCAATCAAATCACCACAAGCAGACGGAAGTGATTTACTCAAACCTCTGAGTGAACCACTTTTACCTTTTACAACCTACCAATTGCATCAGCATGTTGAACTTTTCGGCATGGGGGAATCACGAGCAAAAACAAGGCGGAACAACGATCAAACAAGATTATTTGATGATTTGTGATTATCAATTGCCATTCATATTACAGCCTGAGATACGGCACACTCTCACTTCAAGAATGCTTAGATTTTGCAGAGCAGAATGGTCATTCGGTACTGGGAATAACAGAAATAAATGCAACAACAACGCTGCATGACTTCCTAAGAGTCACTCAAAAAAAAACAAATCTCACTCCCATTTGGGGTGTCGATTTTCGAAACGGAGCAACTTGTCTCTACGTAGTTTACACGAATTGCTTTGCAGGTGTAGAAGAAATTTCAAATTTCCTTTCAACGCATCTGCATGAAAAAAAACAATTCCCGGAGCAAGCACCCGTGTTTCAAAAATGTTGGGTTGTATACCCCTTCAAACAAATTAAACTAAAAAAATTTTCACTGCAATCAAATGAATTCATTGGTGTTCAAGCGGAAGACTTGCCCATCTTCGAGCGATCACCTTGGAACAATGAGCGAAAAAAAGCGATAGCCTGGCAAACGTGTACCTTTCGAAACCAAAGACACATGAACATGCATCAACTCTTGCGATGCATTGAACAAAATTGTTTGCTCACTAAACTTAAACCTGAAGATCAAGGTTCTTCTTCAGACATTTTTGTCTCAGCGGAAGAATTCTACAGCAGATTCTTGAACGCCCCCGATCTCTTAGACCAACTTCAAATATTCATTCAACATACCCGATGGACAGAATTCCACTCTTTGTCGCAACCAAGAAATTTAGAAGTCTTCACTTCTTCAGAAGCTGAAGACGCTCTTTTACTTCGGCAATTGGCACTTGAAGGAATCGAATACCGCTATGGAAATTCAAGCACCATTCAAGAAATGGTTCTTCCACGTTTGGAAAAAGAATTGGCTATCATTGAAGAAAAAAAATTCTTGTCCTACTTTTTAATCAACTGGGACATTACGCAATATGCGAGAAACAAAGGTTATTATTATGTGGGAAGGGGAAGCGGAGCGAATAGTCTTGTCGCATTTCTACTTCGTATTACAGATGTGGATCCCATTGAATTGGATTTATACTTTGAACGATTCATTAATTTATACCGACAAAACCCACCCGATTTTGATATCGATTTTTCATGGACCGACAGGGAAGATATTACACAATATATTTTTCATAGATTTCCGCATGTTGCTCTCCTTGGCGCATACAACACCTTTCAATACAAAGCCATAGTTAGAGAACTTGGAAAAGTTTTCGGACTACCTAAAGACGAAATTGACTTTTTATGCGATGGAAAATACAATCCCAATAATCTCGATAAAAACCAACTTCATGTTTTAAAATACGCCTCACTACTTCAAGATTTCCCGAATAGTTTAGCCATTCATTCAGCAGGAATACTCATTGCCAATGAACCCATTCATAGAACAGGAGCTACGTTTCTTCCCCCCAAAGGTTTTCCAACTGTTCAGTTTGACATGGTCGTTGCTGAAGACATTGGCCTTCACAAATTCGATATCTTATCACAACGTGGATTAGCTAAAATTAAAGAGGCTACAGAGCTCGTACTTCAGCAGCATGGCATAGCCTTAGACTTACATCAAATTCGCGAATTTAAAAACGATCCAAACATCAAAGCTTTACTCACGTCTGCTCAAGCCATAGGATGTTTTTATGTTGAATCGCCCGCAATGCGCATGCTTATGACCAAACTTCAGGTTGACACGTACTTGGGATTGGTTGCAGCCAGCTCAGTCATTCGACCGGGAGTAAGTAGCAGCGGTATGATGAAAGAATATATTCTTCGTCATCGAAATCCTGAAATGAGAAAAAATGCGCATCCTCAACTTTTGGAAATCATGCCTGAAACTTACGGTGTCATGGTTTACCAAGAAGATGTGATTAAAGTGGCGCACCATTTCGGCGGATTATCGCTTGCAGAAGCCGATGTGTTACGAAGAGGAATGAGTGGCAAGTTTCGTGGAAGAGAAGAATTCGAACATGCGAAAAATGCATTTTTTCAGAATGCGATTCAAAAAGGAAATGCACTAGAAGATGTACAAGAAATTTGGAGACAAATAGAAAGCTTTGCTGGATATGCCTTTGCAAAAGGACACAGTGCCAGCTATGCGGTAGAGAGTTTTCAAAGCCTCTTCTTAAAGGCCTATTATCCCTTGGAGTACATGACCGCAACAGTCAATCACTTCGGTGGATTTTACGATACTGAAATTTATTTGTTAGAGGCAAAAAGACATGGAGCAGCCATTGAACCTCCATGTATTTTTCAAAGTCAAGTACATTCCATTCTTATCGAAAAAACTATTCTGCTTGGCTTTTCTCTTATCAAAGGACTTGAATCCAACACCATTCAGAAAATTATTGCATTCAATCAAATTGACGCGTGCAAGAGCGTTTCTCATTTTATGCATGAAACCGGAATTTCTGTTGAACAAATAACACTATTGATTCGCTGTGGGTGCTTCAGAAAATTACAAAAGTCAAAAAAACAATTGCTTTGGGAAGCTCATTTCCACGGAAATAAAAAGAAGAGTCAACCCACCCCATCGCTTTTCCTTCCTGAAGAAAAAAACTTAAATCTACCCGTGTTAGAAGACAATTGGATTGAAGATGCTTACGACCAAATGGAATTGTTCGAGTTTCCTCTCATCAATCCGTTCGACCTCATTGAACACTTTCCTGTCGTTCCAGTAAGTCAAAAACTTCAAAACTTAGTGGGTAAATCTGTTCATGTTCTTGGCTATTTGGTCAACACCAAACGAACGAAAACCCAAACCGGTGAATTGATGCTGTTCGGAACTTTTTTCGATTGTCATTGGCATTTTTTTGACACGGTTCATTTTCCAAATACATTGTCACATGCGCAATTCAGAGGACGCGGGGTCTATAAAATAGAGGGAGTAGTTTCAGAAGAATTTGGGGCATTTACCATTGAAGCCAAGTCCGCTGAAAAAATTCCATATAAAAAAGACCCGCGATACGCAGAACGAAAATAGGTTTGTCAACGGGTTGTTATGAATAACTCAAACAAGAAGAATAAGACCTTACACAATTTCAAAAGAAATTTGAGCGTTAGAAATTTGATTATGAAAAAAACAATTGCCCCAATTCTATTTGCATTAGTAATAACAACTCTCGTTGGTTGTGTGGATTCTAATATTCAAAACGATGCTAAATCGCTAGCTGAAATTAGTTACAAATTTAATCCTAGCGAAAACAAAAAGATTCAGCCCCTTAGCAAGAGTGAGCTTGAAGAGCAAATCACTGCTGACTCGGCTGGGACAGATCCAATGACAAAAGAATGCATCAATGCATTAGAAATCATAAAAAAATATGACTCAGATAAAACAAACCTCTCAATATTAAATTCAGAGATAAAAAGTTGGGAATACGACACACGTGCCGGAAAACTAGTTAAAAAAGATATTATGACTAGTATTTATGACGTTTGGTACATCTACTTACCTCTTTTGTTAATGAGTCTTATAACCGTTTACATTTTTGTAGAACGTTGGTTAACCCTTACCAAGGCCAGCAAAGAAGACAATTCATTCATGTCGAACATTAAACAATACATCAATCAGGGAAAAATTGATTCCGCCAAAAACCTTTGTGTTACCAACAACACACCTGTTGCTCGTATGATTGGTAAAGGAATTGGTCGAATAGGCAAGCCTTTAGAAGACATTAAAGGAGCCATTGAAAATTCAGGGAAGTTAGAGATTGCCAGCCTTGAAAAAAACACGCCCATTCTTGCAATCATCTCATCCATTGCACCCATGTTCGGATTCTTAGGTACGGTCATTGGCGTAATCACCATCTTCCATGACATCTCCATGAGTCCAGAAGCGGCAGAAGGTAAAATTCCAATTGACTCTGTATCTGCAGGTCTTTATGTAAAAATGATTTCATCGGCGGCAGGACTTGTTGTTGGTATGCTTGCCTATGTTGCTTACAATACCCTAACCACTCGAATTGGCCGTGTAGTCAATAGTATGGAAGTGCATGCCGTAGAATTTGTAGACATCTTAGACGAACCCGTTAACTAATATTCGTTCCCATGAACTTCGGAAAAAAACATAAAGTGCATATTGAGTCGGGAATGTCAACGCTTTCCGATATCATCTTCATGCTTCTTATTTTCTTCATCATAGCCAGTGCAAGTGCTGTTCAAAATTTATCGGCAGAGATTGAGAAACCAAGCGCTGCGACGGGGAAAGAAAATCCTGCTAAAATTTCTGTTGCCATTACAAAGGACTTAGCATACACACTAAACAACAATGCTACCACCAAAGATGCTATTGTTGCACAATTGGAGCAAGAACTTGCATCCAGTAATGATAAGCGTGTCATTCTATTGGTTGACAGAAATGTACCCACAGGAGAAACAATTGAACTTTTTTCAGCCATTCAAAACATTGGTGGAACTCCATTCATTGCAACAGAAAAAGCGAAATGACCAAAGACGAAAAAAATAACAAACTCATCGGCGGAGGCGTAAGTATTGCGCTTCATACGCTTGTGGTGTTTCTTTTCATTCTGCTCGCCGCTGTTAAAATTCAACCTGACGTGAAAGAAGAAGGTGGCGGTGGTGGTGGCGGAAACCCTGCAGGAGAAGGCGAAGGAGCCTCGCCAGGAGAGCCGGCAATGGCCATGATGGAAGTTGAGTTTCAATTTTCTGATGTTCCAGAGATGATGCTTAGTTCAGATATTTCAGCACCCACACTCTCTGCTGTTGAGAAAAAACAAAATCCTACAAATAACCCCACAAATCCCAACAATCCAACGCAGACGCAAACTTCAGACCCTGTTGATCCCAGAGATGACATCTTCAATGCGCTCAACGGTGGCGGCGGACAAGATGACACCAATGGTGGCGGTAAGGGTGGAAAAGGAGGGGGAGATGGTGGTGGCAATGGACCAGGAAAAGGGAAAGGTTTCGGAGATTTTGCCGGTAACGGGAATGGTTTGGGTAACGGATCCTGGAAACTTGAAGGTCGCGACATTAAAAACAAACCAAGCACAGGAAAGAAACCCACGTCTTCCGGTAAGGTCGTGCTTTCAATCACAGTAGATCAAAACGGTAGAGTTACGAAAGCAACGGTAAAGAGCACCACCTTGCGCTCAGATCATGAATTCAATCAGAACTTAGCCATAGAAGCTGCAAAGAATGCCACTTTCACCGCTAGTCCGAATTCTACCCCTGTGGTAGGAGAAATTATAATCTACTTGTCTGTGAAATAAACATGACCTACGTTGAAGCTGTTCAGTATTTATTTGAACAACTGCCCATGTTTCATAGAATTGGAGCTGCTGCATACAAGCCAGATATTGGAAACATTCTTAAGCTCTGTAACCAACTTGGAAATCCACATCTCCAATTTAAAAGTATTCATGTTGCAGGTACCAATGGTAAAGGATCAACCTCTAGCCTTGTTGCATCTGCTCTCATGGAGCAAGGACTGAAAGTAGGACTATTCACGTCTCCACATTTACTCGACTTTCGTGAGCGAATGAGAATAAATGGAAAAAAAATAAGTGAGTCTTTTGTAACTCATTTCGTTCTCGAAAACAAAGCCACTTGGGAACAAATTCAACCTTCCTTCTTTGAAATAACAACAGCCATGGCCTTCTCATTCTTTGCACTTGAGAAGGTAGACATTGCTATCATTGAAGTGGGTATGGGAGGACGACTCGATAGCACCAATATCATTCAACCAGAACTCACCGTGATTACTTCCATTGGAAAAGATCACATGCAATTTCTGGGTGATACCATTGAAAAAATTGCCTTTGAAAAAGCAGGTATTATTAAAAACAACACTCCCTTAATTCTAGGAAATATTGAGTCTGATGCAACGCAGGTCATTGAGCAAGTTGCTTTATCTAAAAATGCTGAAGTCATACACGCTAAAAATATTCAAGCCCCTTCAAGCGCGCTTCATGGCAACTATCAAATTGAAAATGAAAAAACAGCCTTTGCAGCCCTATCCGAATTGCAACAACTTGGTTGGAAATTAAATGCTGAATCCATTCGCTTAGGTTTTGAGAACGTCATTCGAAATACCAAATTAAGAGGCCGATGGGAGATGATTAACCAATCTCCATTGACCATTGCAGAAGTTGCACACAACGAAGACGGCATTCGCTTTTTATGCGAGAAACTCAATTCCTATAACAACACGAATATTCATGTTGTGTTGGGAATGGTAGCAGATAAGAATCACCAAGAGGTACTATCCCTATTCCCAAAAAAGGCGAACTACTATTTTTGTAATGCCAATATTCCACGCGCACTTCCCGCTGCAGAATTACAAATGAAGGCAGCAGCCGTTGGACTCACCGGAGAAGCGTATCATTCAGTAGTACAGGCATTGAATGCAGCAAAGAAACATGCTCTCAACGAAGATTTAATTGTGGTTA
Organism: Bacteroidota bacterium; assembly: GCA_046081505.1. GTDB lineage: Bacteria > Bacteroidota > Bacteroidia > Flavobacteriales_D > Sanyastnellaceae > CAIZGX01. Next base: position 7,047 of record JBJTWB010000235.1, read on the forward strand.
CGGGAAGTATATTCACTGTTGCAGAAATACTTCCACCTGAAGACTAATCGGAAAAATGACTTTGAATTTTTTTTAGTCCTGGTCGCATGAGCGGAGAGTCTCCGAATTGATCCATAAAAACCTCTTCCGTCATTTCCAACCAATCTTGCTTTGTTTTATTCCGAAGTAAGTCTTTCAAATCAAACCGAGGTTCAGCGTGTGGTTTAGAAAATTTATTCCAAGGACATACATCTTGACAAACATCGCAACCGAAAATCCAATCATCAAGTTTCGACTTCCATTCTTCGGGAACTGCTTGTTTCAATTCAATGGTAAAATAGGAAATACATTTACTTCCATCTACTACATGATCAGCAACAATTGCATTTGTTGGACAAGCATCAATACAAGCCGTGCATGTACCGCAGTGATCGGAAACCACAGAGTCTGGAACAAGTTCTAGATCGAGAATGAGTTCAGCTAAAAAAAAGAATGAACCCGAACCTTTGGTAATGACATTGGCATTTTTTCCAATCCACCCCACTCCACTTTTCACGGCCCAAGCCTTCTCTAGTACCGGTGCACTATCTACAAATACACGTCCGTGCACATCGCCAATCTCTTCACGAATTCGTTCTACAAATTCAAATAACTTCTCTTTAATGACCAAGTGATAATCTTCACCCCAAGCATATTTTGAAACTTTATATGATTGCGAGTGGTTCAACTCTTTTGGGAAATAATTATAAGCTAATGAAACCACAGACTTCGATCCAGGGACCAATAGACGGGGATCCAATCGCTTATCAAAATGATTTTCCATGTACTGCATTTCACCGTGTGCCTGACTTTTCAGCCATTTCTCAAGGTGCAATGCCTCAGATTCTAGAAATTCCGATTTAGAAATTCTACAGTTCATGAACCCAAGGTCCACAGCAATGGATTTAACTCTTTCAGTGTGACGTTCCAATGCCGACATTAAAACAGCTCACCGGGTTTGGTTCGAAGTTTCCCAAGATGCTTATAGGCCATATCAGTAAGCTGTCTACCACGAGGGGTTCGAATAATAAATCCTTCCTGAATTAAATAGGGTTCATATACCTCTTCAATGGTACCTGAATCCTCTCCAACTGCAGTGGCCAGCGTATTCAATCCAACAGGCCCCCCGTTGAATTTATTCATTAGGGTATTCAATAATTTTGTGTCCATTTCATCTAAACCCAAGGCATCTACATTCAACGCATTCAATGCCAATTGCGCAATCTCAATATTGATGGTTCCATCTCCTTTGATCTGCGCAAAATCCCGAACTCGCCTCAGCAAAGCATTTGCTATACGCGGTGTGCCTCTACTTCTTCGGGCTATTTCATAAGAAGCATCCTCTGTAATAGGCATTTTCAAAATCGCCGAACTGCGTTCTACAATATCTGTTAAGGTTCGTGAATCATAATAACTTAGTCTAGCATTGATTCCAAATCTTGCACGCAAAGGAGCGGTCAACAGTCCACTTCTTGTTGTTGCACCTACTAGCGTAAACGGATTCAATGTCAATTGAACCGAACGTGCATTCGGCCCTGAATCAATTACCAAGTCAATACAAAAATCCTCCATTGCACTGTATAAATACTCTTCCACTACTGGACTCAACCGATGAATTTCGTCAATAAACAAAACGTCATTCGGTTCTAAATTGGTTAGCAAACCAGCTAAATCAGCAGGCTTATCCAATACAGGTCCTGAGGTAGTCTTAATGTTGACTCCCATTTCCAAGGAAACAATGTAAGCCAAGGTTGTTTTACCAAGTCCTGGGGGGCCGTGCAACAGCACGTGATCCAAGGCCTCACCGCGCATTTTTGCCGCTTGAACGAAAATTTGAAGATTATCTAAGACCTGACGTTGACCTGTAAAATCATCAAATGACTTCGGCCTCAGTACCCGTTCTAAGTCTTTATCTGTTGACCCTTCGGCTTCGTTACGAATATCAAAATCTTCTGACATGATGTAAAGATAGGCTATCGATTTGAAAGCTTATTCCAAAGTTGCCACCAACCTTCTGGAACAAACCCCACGGTCAACAAAAAATTAGGAGAAACAATACGCTCTTGAATTTGTGAATTGCTTTTGAGCATGAACCTATACCCCATACCCGCACCTACCTGCACCAGGTTTGCTACATTGTAATTGAACCTCAAAGCCGGCTCATAAACAACTACATTGTTTTGAAATTCTACTCTGCGCGTATCAGTTAAATCCCTGAATTGATAAAAACTCTTGCCTGTACCTAAAAAAATGGGTAAAGTACCACTCCATCTTCCCTGTTTAAAAAATTTCACCTCGGTATATACTCCTGCATACCGCAGTTCATATTGCATACGGTACATGTTCTGTTCCCATTCTTGATCGAAATAAACTCCATTCGATAACCAGCTGTATGCAACACCCAACTCCAATCGTTTTCCGAACAAAGCACCTACTTTCAATGATTGCACATTCAATGATTTGCCATAAACGTAGGTGGCCCATGTGTCCCAATGCCAATTGGGTTGAACAGGCTGATGAAAAACTCCCTTTAAAGAGTCTGATAATTGAACAGGTTGAGCACATATTAAATTGTGAATCAGCAAAAAAAATCCGAGTACAAAAAAAATCCGCTTCGCTGAACGAAACGGATTTTTAAATTTATTCATCGTTAAGATCAATGTGCGTGTTCTCCTGGTTTCAAAGGTACCACCTGAGGTACATAATCTTCCTCGTGATCCGGATTTGAATAATCATAAGCCCATCTGTGCACTTCTGGTAATGCACCCGGCCAGTTACCATGAATGTGCTGAACTGGAGTAGTCCATTCCAATGTATTGCTGTGCCACGGATTTTGAGATGCCTTCTGACCATAGAACATACTGTGGAAGAAGTTAATCAAGAATAGAATTTGAGCTGCTCCTCCTACAATTGCAAATGCGGAGATGACCGGATTCAAATCTTGGACCCAATCTAAGAATTCAAATTCAGAATAGGCGTAGTAACGTCTTGGAGAACCCGCCATACCTACAAAGTGCATGGGGAAGAATACTCCGAATCCACAAACCAATGTCAGCCAGAAGTGCGCATATCCCAGTTTGTTATTCATCATACGACCAAACATTTTCGGGAACCAGTGGTAAATACCACCCAACATTCCGAAAATAGCAGACATACCCATTACAATGTGGAAGTGAGCAACTACAAAGTAGGTATCGTGCACATTCACATCTAGAGCAGAGTCTGCAAGTATAATTCCCGTTAATCCACCGGTTAAGAAAGTGCTCACCAAACCAATACTGAACAACATAGCTGGAGTGAAACGAATGTTTCCTTTCCACATGGTTGTAATGTAGTTAAACGCTTTTACAGCGGAAGGAATTGCAATCAACAATGTTGTGAATACGAATACCGATCCCAAGAATGGATTCATACCTGTCACATACATGTGGTGACCCCATACAATGAATGATAAGAAACCAATAGCGAGAATGGAACCAATCATAGCTTTATAACCAAAGATTGGTTTTCTTGAGTTGGTTGAAATAATTTCAGACGAAATACCCAATGCTGGTAGTAATACAATATATACTTCAGGGTGACCCAAGAACCAGAACAAGTGTTGGAATAAAATTGGAGAACCTCCAGTCACGTCCAACGCCTCTCCACCAATATAAATATCTGAAAGATAAAACGCAGTACCAGCCATTCTATCCATCAACAAAAGAACTACGGCCGACACTAAAACTGGGAACGATAAAATACCTAGAATGGCTGTAACTAAAATAGCCCAAATGGTCAAAGGCATTCTAGTCATTTTCATTCCTTTTGTTCTCAAGTTGATGATTGTTACAACGTAATTCAAACCACCAAGCAATGATGATGCTACGAAAAGAACCATAGAAATTAACCACAAGGTCATACCCAATCCTGAACCTGGCATTGCCTGAGGCAGCGCTGATAGTGGCGGATAAACTGTCCATCCACCTGAAGCCGCACCGCCTTCAACAAAAAGTGAAGCGACCATTATTAAACTTGAAATGAGGAAGAACCAATATGACAACATATTCAAAAATCCAGATGCCATATCTCTAGCTCCAATTTGCAATGGAATAAGGAGGTTAGCGAAGGTTCCAGACAATCCGCCAGTCAATACAAAGAACACCATGATTGTTCCGTGAATAGTTACCAATGCCAAGTAAGCATTTTTGTCTAAAATTCCATCGGGCGCCCACTTATCACCCAAAAAGGCATTCAAAATATCGAATTTCTCACCTGGCCATCCCAACTGCAGACGGAAGAAGATAGATAGCATTACCGCTATAACCCCCATGAAGATGGCAGTTACCAAGAACTGCTTAGATATCATTTTATGGTCTTGAGAAAAGATGTACTTCGAAATGAAGCTCTCCTTGTGGTGATGACCGTGATCGTGTGCGTGTCCTGTTGATTCCATTTTTATCAATTTTTTATATACCTATTTCTTAAGGCTTCATTGCTGTTGTTACCGTGTCTTTCTTTTCTGATTCTGCATCAGCGGCTCCCTCTTCTTCCTCAGTTTCGGGAGCTTTCACTACTTTCTGTGCTGCCAACCAGGCATTGTATTCTTCTTCAGTTTCAACTACAATTTTCATTTGCATATTGAAGTGAGCTGCACCGCAAACTTTATTACAAAGTAAGATGTAATCAAAATTTGAGTCACCCAGTTTGTTTCTCATCTCAGCCGTTGTAATGGTTGGCTTCATTTTGAATCGAGTCGGAGTTCCTGGAACTGTATTCATTTGCGCTCTGAAGTGAGGCATATAAGCCGAGTGAATAACGTCCTGTGAACGGAAAATGAATTCCACTTCTTTATTCACTGGAATATGCATTTCCCCTTTTACAACTTTGTCATCGAAACCTGACTCCCATGTGCTAAGACCATTTACCTCTGTTTCATCCAAATCCATGATACGCTGTTTGTGACGCTTCAATCGATAAACACGATCCTCCAATGACTTAACATAGCTTTCTGGAAGCACATGATCTGATTCGTTGGCTTTGATTTGTGATTCGAGGTTTTCAATATCTCCTTCGATTTCTTCCAACTTCTCACGAATACCTTCCGCTGAAATTAATCCCAATGGATTTGAACTACTAATTAAATTGAAAGATGATGCTCCGAATGTTTTATCATCTCCAGAGTATCTTACCGTCCAGTCGAATTGTTTCGAATAAACTTCAATTTGAATGGCATCAGCAGAAGCAGGGCCTGTAATCGCATTCCAAGTGATTAATCCGTATACAATGATGAAAGCTAAAGTTACACCTGGAACCAAGGTCCATAGCATTTCCAAACGATTATCATGTGCAAAGAATTTGGCCTTGTTTCCCTTTTTGTATTGATACTTCCAAGCAAAATAAAACAAGAAGAAGTTTACAATGAAGAAAATGACAGTAATCATAGCAATATTGACCAACATCAATTGATCAACTGCTACACCATGCTCCGAAGCCGACTCTGGAAGATAGTTTCCGTATTTGATGTACAAATAAATTGTAGCAAAGAAGAAAACGAACATCCAAACCAACCAAAGGCTCGCATTCATTTTGTTATCTGCCGCAGGAATATCCTCTTCCTTATTCTTGCGTAAGGAACGACTCATTTCGTATACCTTGGTCAACTGCGCAATGGCAATAATCGCAAGAACGACAATTAAGATGATTAAAAGTTTCATACTCGTATTGTTTGCTTTCTCTACTTACAAATTATATGTGATGGTTAATACTTTCATCCAAGAATGGGTGCTTCGCTGGAACAAGTCTTGCTTTGCTCAATGCAGTTAAGACTACACGTATAAACAAGCCTAAGAATCCGATGAACATGCCTATTTCAAACCACCAAGTGAACGAAACATGATGACCTTCACCAAATCCCCACATCAAATGCCCATGAATAGTTCCTGGTATCACGGCCAAATATAAATCGGCGAAATGTGAACAAAGAATAATGATTCCCACTCTCCACAAAAACTTCGTATTTCTTTTTGCATCTCGCGCAATTAACGTGTAAAATGGCACCGCGAAATTCACAAAGAAAATACCCCACATAGCGCCCATGTAATGATCATAACGCGTTTTGAAATATGTAATTTCTTCAGGAATATCTGAATACCAAATCAACATGTATTGGCAAAACCACAAATAACTCCATAACATGGAAATGGCGAACATCCACTTACCCATGTCATGAATATGAGACTCATTGATATGAGCGTAATATCCTTTTTTTCTCAACCAGATCAACAACAATGTTCCAAGAATCATAGCAGAAACCCACATGCCAGAGAAAATGTACCAACCGTACATGGTAGAATACCAGTGTGTGTCAATACTCATTAACCAATCCCAAGCAAGTGTAGAACTAAATACAGCGAAGAAAACCAAAAATAAAGCACCTCTTCTGTACATTCTGAAGTGAATCTCTGTTCCTCCAATTTCATCTTCCTTCAATGACCACTTGCGGAAATATTTAGCAAACCAAACAAATGTGATCGCATAAACCGCAAAACGTAACCAAAAGAACCAAGGACTTAAAAAAGGTCGCTTACCAGCAATTATGGAATCGTAATCCGGATTCGGTGTTCCATCAGCTAAAAATTCATTGTACAAATTCGAATCCATCCAATGGTACAAATGGTGCCCGTGGAATTGTCCAACAAGCAGGACAATGAAAATTACACCCAAACCGTATGGAACATATGAAAACAATGCTTCGAAAAGTCTTTTTAACTGAGATGACCAAGCTACTTCGGCAGCATATTGAAGGGCGTAGAAAAACAAAGCCGCTATTGACGCTCCGAAGAAGAAGAATCCACAAATGAGCAACATGGCCCACCAGTATTGGTGATGGTCCGTTTTGTCAGCTGCCCATCCTAAACCAGCAGAAACCAAACCGATTCCCATCATGGCCATCGTCCAATTTTTGGTCGCCGATGGTATTTGAAATTGCATATTTTCTTGTGACATATCTCCTCCTTATATCTTTTTGGTGCTATCTGCATCGGCAGAAGCCGCAGGCATTTTTAACATTCCCTTTGAATCAAACTCGGGTGAAGTGATGCCTTTTTGAAGACATTTCACATATTCAATCACCTGCCAACGTTCCTTCTGACTCATTTGAGAGGCATGTGACCCCATCAAACCTTTTCCGTATTGGAGCGTGTGGTAAATCTTACCCTCTTCCAAATCTTTCAGCTTCGTTGCATAGTCTGGAATACCCGCAATGTGACCGTTCTGAGAAATTTTTCCATCTCCATGACCTTCCTTTCCATGGCAATGCTGACAAAAACGATTGAAAAGAATGATTCCTTTTTCAATGTTCTCCTTACTTGAAAGCAATGGCGAATGAATTTCTTTCGCAGCACGAGCATAACCAGAAGTGTCATTAGGTAACGCATATGGCATACCGAAAATCGCATCTTCTCCCATATATGCAACAGACCCTGCCGCCGGTATACGCGCTAAAATTGGCTTCACTCCAGCCTCATCTTTCTGACTTTGTGTCCAATCCAAGTGCTTACTTGAACCGTAATCAACATAGGCTTCTACCGCTGGAGATCTGTACATGTCTGGCATGTATTCAACACCTGGTGAATTGGGGTCAACACCGCATGATACAATTCCCATTGTAGCGGCGAAAACAGATAGTGTAAATAGTAGTGGACGCTTCATTTTAACAGTCCTTTATGCTTAATTCGTAAACTTGTGTACCTCTAATTTTCTCTTCCAATTCTGAAACTGAAAAACCGTGGTTGTCTTCAGTGACAATTTCCATCACAAACTTGTCATCTGTGGTTCTTGGATCTGGATTCGAAGCTGGCATGCCTGGTAGAGTTCCATTTCTTAGTAAATACGTGATGGCCATACCGTGAGCACCACAAAAGACAGAAAATTCAAACATAACAGGAACGAATGCAGGAGCATTCTCTATCCAAGAGAAACTTGGTTTACCTCCAATGTTCATTGGCCAATCGTGAATCATGAAATACCATGTTCCGAAAATTGCCAATAACGTTCCAGTTGTTGCATACATGAATGACGTGATTGCCAATCGAGTGCGCTTCACCCCAATAATAGGATCCAAACCGTGAACCGGAAATGGAGAAAAAACATCCTTTACATGTACCCCTTGACTAACCAACTGCTTTGCTGCCTCCAACAAGGTGTGGTCATCATCGTACATCACATGAAATACTTTGTTATTTGCCATTTGACTAAAATTCAATGATTAGTGTTTGTGTTGATCATTCTTGTAGCTTTCACCAGAAACTTTCAAGATGGTTTTCAATTCATTCAATGCAAGTACTGGGAAGTAACGTGCGAACAACAAGAACAACGTGAAGAAAATTCCTATGGTTCCAATGAACATTCCAATGTCAATCATAGACGGGTGGAACTCTCCCCATGCACCTGGTGTATAGTCACGGTGAATAGATGTAACAATGATTACGAAACGCTCGAACCACATACCAATATTCACAACAATTGACAAAATAAACGTAGCCACCAAGTTGGTTCGAATCTTTTTGAACCAGAAAAGCTGCG
>JBJTWB010000236.1:0-2131 GCA_046081505.1 Bacteroidota bacterium
CTCATTGTTGAGCATACAGAGGCCATGCACGTCATTGATGTGAACAGTGGAAATAGAAAAAGTGCTTCAGCCAAAGACCAAGAAGAGAATGCGCTTCAAACCAACATGGAATGTGCGAAAGAAATAGCTCGGTTGCTTCGTCTACGCGAAATGGGTGGGATTATTTGTGTTGATTTTATAGACATGCAGCAGAAAGAGAATCAGAAAAAGCTGCATGATGCTCTGAAAGAATTCATGAAGGGTGATAAAGCGAAGCACAATGTTTTGGCTCCAAGTAGATTTGGAGTCGTTGAAATTACCCGCGAGCGTGTTAAGCCCGTGACCGAGGTTGAAACCACCGAAAGTTGTCCGTCTTGCAATGGAACAGGAAAAGTTGAATCGGCTTTGCTTTTCGAAGATGAAATCGAAAACAACATTCGTTTGATTGTACAGAATTCCGGACTGAAGCACATTCAGGTTGCGGTTCACCCCATATTGGCAGCATACCTTACGAAAGGTTGGTGGTTCAACACCATTTTAGCCAAATGGAAAAAACGTTTTGCAATCAAAATTGATTTGATATCATCTAGCAACAACGCATTACTTGAAGTTCAGTATTTCGATTCGAACGGAGAAGCAATTAAGTAAATACCTTTGCAGCATGTTAAAGCGGAAAATGATCAATGATCCAGTTTATGGATTTGTCACCATTCGACATGGGTTTGTGTTGGAATTGATTAATCATCGCTATTTCCAGCGCCTTCGTAGAATTACACAATTGGGACTCTCTCATTTGGTGTATCCTGGTGCTGGACACAACCGCTTTCAGCATGCTATGGGTGCCATGCATTTGATGCAGAATGCCATTGATGAATTAAGGTTGAAGGGACATTCCATTTCCAATGAGGAAGAAGTGGGGTTGCTTTGTGCCATTTTACTTCATGACATTGGCCATGGGCCATTCAGCCATGCTCTTGAGAGCTCAATTGTGAATGAGGTTCATCATGAACACATTTCTTCATTCGCCATGGAGCGTTTGAGTCAGGAGTTTAAAGGGAAGCTTGATCTTACTTTAGAAATATTCAACGGAACCTATCCACGAAAATTCATGCATCAATTGGTAAGTAGTCAGCTCGACATGGATCGGTTAGATTATTTAGCTCGCGACAGTTTTTTTAGTGGCGTTGTTGAGGGTCAGGTTGGAAGTGAGCGATTGATTAAGATGCTTGATGTGGTGAATGATCAGTTGGTGGTGGAAGAGAAGGGCATTTATTCCATAGAGAAATTTATTGTTGCGCGTAGGTTTATGTATTGGCAAGTGTACTTGCACAAAACCGTTTTAAGCGCCGAATATATGTTGGTGAATGCCTTACGCCGAGCGAAGCAATTGGCAGATCAGGGTGAACAATTGTGGGCGTCACCGGCGTTGCAATATTTCTTGAACAACAAGATCTCGTTGTCGCATTTTGAAGAAGGTGACGAAGCGTTCGAGATGTTTATGAAGTTAGACGACATTGACATTTTGGGGGCTTTGAAGGTGTGGACTTCGCATTCCGATTTTGTTTTGAGTCAATTGTCAACGCGCATTGTCGAGCGCCGGCTTTTCAAGATTGAGATTTCGCGCAATGAAATTCCAGAGAGCAGCATTCAGCACGCTATTCAGAATATTCAAAATCAGTATAGCATCTCAGCTGAAGAAGCTCGCTATTTCGTGTTGAACGGAAAAGTCGATAACCGTGCATACAACAGCATGAATGAGGGCATTTTAGTGAAGATGAAAAACGGCGAAATCATTGATGCTGCGAAAGCCAGTGATCACGACAATCTTTCAGCATTGAGTGCTCCGGTTGAGAAGTACTTTTTAGCGAAGGGGGTTTAGGTAACTTGCGTTGCGTAAGGTTAGATCCGTTGTTATCTCAAGGAATTTAAGGCTACAACTAGGAAACCACCAATTTTCCCGCAGTTTTGGCAATGACCTCTTCTAAAGTGACCTCGGGAGCCAATTCCACTAAATGAAATGCACCTTCTCGAATATCAAAAACGCCCAAGTCAGTAACTACTTTTTTAATGCAATGAATACCGGTTAATGGCAAGGTACATTGAGGTAACAATTTAGAATTACCCGCCTTGTCGCAGTGTTGCATTGCTACAA
>JBJTWB010000237.1:0-18676 GCA_046081505.1 Bacteroidota bacterium
CCACCCGAATTGTTTATACGGGAGAGAATTATGAAATGGACCTGGCATTTTTTGAGCATGTTCTCGATGAACCCAATGGCAATACTTACACATTAGGTGAATTAAACATGTTAACCAAAAACGGAGTGAATCCTGGTAATGACAGCAAGCCGAATTTCAGTTTACTTGGAGACCCTGCATTAAAAATGGTTTACCCGAAATTCAATGTGCAAACAACTCATATCAACAACCAAGAATTAGTCAATTTCAATGACACATTAAAAGCTTTGCAAGAGGTGGAGTTTAAGGGTAATGTGACCGACGCGAATGGCAGTACATTGACTGATTTCAACGGATTTATTTATCCAACGGTTTACGACAAAGAATCGCAACTTCAAACTCAAAACAATGATCAAGATGGCGAAGCTGGGCAAGTATTGAATTTTTCTTCATTCAACAAAATCATTTATCGAGGGAAGGCCAGCGTTGTCAATGGAGCCTTCTCTTTCAAGTTTGTTGTACCCATTGATATTAATTACACTGTAGCAAATGGACGCGTGAGTTACTACACAGTTGCTGGGAACAACGATGGACATGGGTACAGTGAAGATTTTAAAATTGGAGGTGTACTCAATGGGGCAGCGCTGAATACCGTGGGTCCAGAAATTCGAATTTTCATGAATGACTCTACGTTTATTTCTGGAGGAACAACAAATACTACCCCCATTCTTATCACAAGACTTCAAGATGAAAATGGTATTAATACCGTTGGCAATGGCATTGGACATAACTTAACCGCAATTCTTGATGGAAATACTTCAAGTCCAATTGTTTTGAATGATTATTATGAATCTGATCTGGATACATACAAAAGCGGTGTGGCAACATATCCACTGTCCAGTCTGGCCATAGGCAACCATACATTAAAGGTGAAGGCATGGGATGTTCACAACAACAGCAATGAGACCGAAATACAATTTATTGTTGCAGATGATGCTAATATTGCCCTCTCCCATGTACTTAATTTCCCCAATCCGTTCACCACGAATACAGCGTTCATGTTTGAACACAATCAACCCTGTCAACAATTAAATGTGCGCGTTCAAATATTTACGGTTAGTGGAAAATTGGTGAAAACATTGGAACGCTCTTTTTTCAGCACAGGTTTTAAAGGAGAGTCTATTTCATGGGATGGTAAAGATGATTTTGGAGATGCCATTGGAAAGGGCACTTACATCTACCGGTTGGAAGTTAGGAATGAAAGTGGACAGCGTGCTGAACAATATGAGAAATTAGTGATTTTAAAATAGTCTCTGTATCCTATCAGAGGCAGTATATTTGTGAACGTGATGAGAAAAACATTTTTATTATTTGGTCTAGCCACTTGCATTGGTCAAGGGTCTTCATTTGCTCAATTAACGAATCCCAATCAATTGAATGGTCGTGAATTGACACTGAACACCATAACTACTGCAGTTCCATTTTTAACCATTGCGCCCGATTCGAGGTGTGGAGCTCTAGGAGATGCAGGCGTTGCTTTAGATCCAGATGCGAATGCAACATATTGGAATGCATCGAAATTAGCTTTTGCTGAAGATCAAATGGAGGTGTCCTTGTCATACAGCCCTTGGCTACGTGCATTGGTCAATGATATGAGTTTGAGTTACCTGTCTGGTTACAAAAAAATAAACAAGAATCAGGCTATTGGGGGTTCTTTGCGTTACTTCACCTTAGGTAATATCACCTTTACAGATGAAATGGGGTCGGTAATTATGCCATTCAAACCGGCTGAGTTCGCAGTAGATTTCACCTTTGCTCAAAAATTATCGAAAAATTTCTCTGGCGGATTAGCACTGCGCTATGTTAATTCTAATTTAACGGGAAGAACGAATGTTCAAGGGGCTGAGAGTAAACCGGGTCAAACGGTAGCAGTTGATATTTCCACCTTTTACACCAACGATAAAATAAAATTCGCGGGAAAAAAAGCGAAATTGAATTGGGGAATGAACATTTCAAACATTGGAGCTAAGATGAGCTATACCAATACTGATTACCGCGATTTTATACCAGCGAATTTGAGAACGGGTGTTGCATTTACTTCCAACATGGACCAGTATAACAAACTAACGCTTTTGGTAGATGTCAACAAATTATTGGTTCCATCGCCCCCTATTTACAAAAATAATAGTGACACCATCCTTTCTGGATTTAATCCAAACGTAGGAACAGCAAGCGGAATTATTCAGTCTTTTTATGATGCTCCCGGACAGTATGACCCCGAAACAGAAACCATTTATGCAGGATCAAAATTCAGAGAAGAATTAAGAGAATACAATATTGGTGCTGGAGTTGAATATGATTTCGCGCAGCAATTTGCCGTTCGCGTAGGTTATTTTCACGAACATTACACCAAAGGAAATAGACAATTCATAACGTTTGGTGCTGGGTTGCATTACCAGGTACTCACAATTGACATGAGTTATTTGGTCAGCACTACACAACAGAACCCGTTAGCAAACACCTTACGTTTCTCATTGCGTTTTTCTTTAGATGCGAAAACGAGAGAGGAATTAGAATCAGATCAATGAAAATACGCGTAGGATTCGGATATGACGTTCACCAGCTACAAGTAGGAAGGGATTTTTGGCTTGGTGGTGTTTTGATACCACATGAAAAAGGAGCACTTGGTCACAGTGATGCTGATGTGCTCTTACACGCCATTTGCGATGCTATATTGGGAGCGGCAGGAAAACGTGACATTGGCACTTATTTTCCAGATACTTCTGATGAATTCAAAGGAATTGACTCCAAGATTTTATTGGAAAGAACTGTTTCCATTATTCACGAAGACGGTTGGAAAATTGGGAATATCGACGCTACACTTTGTCTTGAAAAGCCCAAGATTAAGCCGCATGTTCCAGCCATGATTGAAACTATTGCACGCGTTTGTTCAATTGATCAGTTAGATGTTAGCATCAAGGCTACTACTGAAGAAAGAATGGGTTATGTGGGAAGGGAAGAAGGTGTAAATGCCTATGCTGTAGTTCTCATACAAAAAGACTAACTCCAAACTTGAGTTCCCTCTGTGCAGTTCGTGCAGATATCAATCTGACTTCTGTTACTCATTACTTTTTTCCTAAACTGCATATAAGATGTGCTTTTCCAAATGGATCTAAAACTAGATCCTGTTAAGTCACCCAACTGATGTTTGGCATCTTTATCAAAACAACAGGGCACTACTTTTCCGTCCCACGTAATAACACTTCCACTCCACATGCGCCAACAATGATTTTCAAGTTTGTTTTTAACAACCCACTTCCCTGACTTCAATTGTTTGTATCGGCTGTATTTATCATTGTTCGGAATTAAATCACTCCCGTTTTCATAGTTATAAACCTGTGCAGTTTTAAATCGAATTTCGTTCACATCATATTCCTTTGCCAGTTGCTTTGCATCTTCTATTTGATGCTCATTGTGAGCTACTACAAGAAATTGGAAGACCACATGGGGCGTTGATGACTGCAGGTTTCTTTTCGCTTCTATGATATTGGCTGTGCCCTCTAAAACTTTCTCGAGTTTACCATGAATACGATATTTCTCATAGGTCTCTTGAGTGGTTCCATCAATTGAAATAATCAGTTGATCTAATCCAGATGCTATGATTTTCTCAGCAATCTCTTTGGTAATAAAATGAGCGTTCGTAGATGTAGAAGTAAAAACGCCTTGCTTACTCACGAATGCTATTTGACTTAAAATCTCTTTATGAATAAAGGGTTCTCCCTGAAAATAAAAGTTCACGTACCACAACCGATCAACAATGGGATTCAGCCAATTGTAAAGTTGTTCTGACTTGAGATTTCCAGTTGGTCTTGAGAATTGCTTCAATCCGGAAGGGCATTCAGGACAACCCAAATTACAAGAAGTCGTGGGCTCAATGCTCAGTGAAATGGGCAAGCCTGCTGGTTGTGTTTTAAACAATCTTGAGAAGTAATATGACCCCAAAACGAGCAAAGCGTTGAAACAACGCTTTGCAGTAATTCGAGATAATACCTTCCAATAAAAATGCATTTACTATAAATCTAGCTTCGAGCTTTTAGACTGTTTAAGTGTATCTGATTTTTTCTGGGCATTCATTACAGAATCATATAGTCTTTTCTGCTCTTCGAACATTATTTTTTTGTCTCGCTCACTTTTCACAAGATCTAAAAGCCCCACTTCTTTTAATGATCGTTCATGTGAAGCTTCCATCTCTTTAGTCAACGGATCATTGGGTGCATATTTCTTTAAATCTTGAACCAATTCATCATTGATTAATCCAGCAATTTGAACATCCCGTTTCATTGATTCTCTTCGTGCATTATCAAGAGACGTTGAATAGGTTAGAATTTGCTGATTCAATTCTATCATGCGTTTGGCTACGGTCTTACCTGTCTCTATATCACCGGCTTTTAAGAGAAGTTCGGCTGTTTGCCACATGATTTGTGCTTGATCATACGGCGCATTTTTCTCAGGTAATGATTCGAGAGATTTTTTCAGAACTTTAATTGCCATATCGTTTCGGCCTTCAATGATAAACTGCTCTGCTAGATTGTTCATTTGCATACGCAGGTTAACCACCATTCTTCTTGCATTTTCATCGAGATAAACATTTTCTTTATCAATATTTCCCCACTGAAACTTATTCATTACGTTGTCAAACATAATATCAGCAGCAACGCCTCCTGCATTGTTGTTTCTTTGGTCATAATCTTCGTGGTATACCGGTGTTAATCGGTATGCTAAACCTTCCAATTGGAAGTACGGTTCGAGACCCATATAAGCCTCACCACCGGTTGTCACAGCAAAATAAATTGGACGTTCCCAGTTGTTCGAGACAATTAAATCCATAACCATTAGCTGAGCTTTAGTAATGAATTGTTTTGGAGTTTCGCCGTCGTCTTCAAGCAGGGCAAACTGCATTTCAGAAACTACCTTGCTGTTCTTGAATTCAAAAGGCTTAAACTGTTGTTGAACCTGTTCTGAAATAGGCAACTTAAATTGGAAGTTTGGTAGTGTATTGAACTTCTTGTATTTCGCATCATACACATTGTCATCATTCAAACAGTATTTCACAGCTTCTGATAAATCAGTAGGCACACTATCTTGCATTAAGATGATTAGATCACGAGTACCCTGACGGTATTTTTGCTCAGGCATTTTGAACGGAACGGGGGCACTTTCATATTGCCTGCGTTTCATTTGGTCAATGTACCAATCCGTGTTCAGTAAGCTCAAGTTCACCACACGAACATCTGTACGCACCCCTTCTACTTCTTGTGCATACCAGAGTGGGAAGGTATCATTATCACCATTAGTAAAAATTATGGCATTGGGTGCTAGCGAATTCAGGTAGTTCTTCGCCATATCAATTCCGGCACGGCGATTTGAACGATCATGGTCATCCCAGCCTTGGGCACCCATTAAAATAGGAGCTGAAGAAGCAAGTAATATAACTGCACCTGCAAGTAATGGTCGTGGTATGGTCTGCAATAACTTTCTTCCCCAGAAATAGAGTGCCACAACTCCCAATCCAATCCAGATTGTAAATGCGTAAAATGATCCTGCATAGGCATAATCGCGCTCTCTCGGTTGAAGCGGGGTTTGATTCAAGTATACAACAATTGCCAATCCAGTTAACAAGAACAACAAGCCCACCACAAAGGCATCTTGTCGGTGTCGGGTAATCTGATAAATAAGCCCCAATAAACCGAGAATTAGCGGAATGAAATAATACGAGTTGTTTGCTTTATTGTTCTTTTGAATTTCCGGAAGGTTGTCTTGATTTCCGAGACGACCTTCATCGAAAAATCCGATTCCACTTTTCCAGTTTCCATCTTGAAAATCGCCGGTGTGACCTTGAACATCATTTTGTCTGCCTGCAAAATTCCACATGAAGTATCTCCAATACATCCAATTCACTTGATAGCTGAAGAAGAAATTCATGTTCTCACCTTGAGTTGGTGCTTGGCCCGATTTCTTGATTTGTTTGAAGTTCTCTATTTCTGCCCATTGCTTGTATTGCTCAACATGTGAGCCCTGGCTGCTATACATTCTTGTGAAGATATAGGATTGGGCATAATTCGGTTCAGAAGCTTTTTTCTCACCCGTGTCAATGTACTCCTTCACCATCTCATAATTTTCCGGGTTGGCTTGCATGTACTGCTGTGCTTCAAATTCGCTTCGACAAGAGATAACCAATTTCTTTTTACCCGTTTTCTCACGGACACTGTACGAAGGAATGTACACCGCATCACCATCTGTGTAAGGCTTAGACGTAATTTGTTTGGTATTGAAATATTGTCCTCGAACTAAAGGGCGATCACCATATTGCTCGCGATTCAAATATGATACAAAGGCGAACACATTGCTAGGTCTGTTTTCATTCATGGGAGTTTGCGCCTGTGAACGAATTAAAATTGTTGCGAAACTGGTGTATCCCAATAGTGCAACTGAAATACTCCAAGTCAGGGTATTCACAACAACCCACCCCTTTTTCTTGGAGTACCAAATCAATCCAATGAGCGCTGAGATTAACAAAAGAATATAAAATAACACCCCAGAGTTGAATCCCAATCCAAGTGTATTGACAAAGAATTTTTCGAAAACGGCTGCCAATTTAACAAACCAAATAATTACTACTGTTTGCATCAGTCCAAGAAGCACTAGGCTAATACCAGCAGTGGCGAATACCCCCTTCCACGAAAAAGTGTATTTTTTGAAATAATAAACAAATGCAATTGCAGGAATTGCAAGCAAATTCAATAAGTGAACACCGATGGATAATCCCATAAGGTAGGCAATTAAGACAATCCAACGCAGGTGCGATGGTTCATCAGCTTCGCTTTCCCATTTCAATATGGCCCAAAAAACAACTGCTGTGAATAACGAAGACATGGCATAAACTTCACCTTCAACGGCTGAAAACCAAAAGGTGTCGCTAAATGCATACGCCATGGCTCCAATGGTACCTGCTCCAAGAATAACCCAATGCTTTGCATCATTTTCATCACCGTCTTTCGAAACAATTTTCTTGGCTAAATGCGTAATGGTCCAAAATAAAAACATGATGGTTGCTCCCGAGCAAATGGCTGATAGACCATTGATCATGAACGGAACATTTTCAGGCGCAACAAATGCTGAGAAAACCCGTGCAATGAGCATAAACAATGGTGCTCCGGGGGGGTGTCCTACTTCTAATTTATAGGCCGAAGCAATGAACTCGCCACAATCCCAAAAAGGCATGGTAGGCTCAAGAGTCATGAAATATACAGAGGTGGCAATGAGGAACATTAACCAACCAAGAATTACGTTTAATCTAGTGTATGACATTATATTCATTTAGCGTTTGGCGAAGATACATTTATTATGGTTTTTCTTGACACAATTCAACCAAGATTCCGTTGGTTGATTTCGGATGCAGAAAGGCTATTAGCTTATTGTCTGCGCCGTTCTTGGGAGATTCATGAATGAGGGTGAATCCTTCACCTTTTAAGCGTTCAATCTCTGCATAAATATCGGCAACGTCAAATGCTATGTGATGAATTCCCTCTTTATTCTTTTCCAGAAATTTATGTATCGCGCTCTCTTCGCTTGTTGCTTGCAACAATTCAATTTTAGAGTCTCCTATTTGAAAAAAAGAAGTAATAACATGCTCAGAAGCAACTTCTTCTTGTTTGTAAGGTGAAACACCAAGTAGTTTTGAAAACACCTCATTCGATGCATTTAAATCACGAACAGCAATTCCAAGATGTTCAATTTTATTGAGTGACATAATTATTTTTTGAAAATGAATATTATTGCCATGAAAACATTTGAAATGGTCAGAAACAGAATCGTTAAGAAGATTCTCATTGACTAAACAGATAAAGATTTCCTGTGGTTAAATCAAAATCATAGTCGTATTCCAACAAATTGAATGTTGCAGGACCCTCAAGCAAAAAACCGTCGCTCAACAACCATTTCGAACCAGAACAAGGGTCTTGAATGGTTACGTTGTCTGATGCAACCTCACAATTGCAGGGATCGGTTGGATTGTATGTACTTCTGGCGTCATAGACATGAAAAACCTCCAAATCATTTCTATAAATAATGAGATTCACATTGTTTCCATTGTAGTAAACCCAACCTGTTGGCACAGAAAGATCAAAGAAAGAAGGCTCATTGATATTCACCATGAATGAAAAATAAGCAGGTTGCAAATATTCATTTCTATCCCTACAAGAAACTGCAGCAAATGTGGCTAAGAAAAGAAGTAAAAAAGTTTTCACAGCTTGTTTTTAGGAGTTGTATGTACTTCAAATTCTTTCAAATATAGGGGTTCTATGTTCAAGACATGAATATCAAAAGCAGGTATTTCTTTCAAAGCATGAAACATAAATTTTGAACTGGGATAGATGTTTGAAATTGCATCACCATTTTTAAGTAATCCCCTCATTTTTTCAGCACCATCTCCAACAAAATGTATGGGGCCCAAACCCAAACTTTCACGAAAATCAGACGTTAAGGTATGAAAGCTCCACGTATTGTTCATATGCACAAAGGCGTCCATGCGACGGGCATCTATAACAATTACTTTTTCAAGATCAGAATCTACAGATTCTCTCAAAATTGCTGCAGCATCAAAACCTATAAGTGGAATTCTCAATGGATGAGCAAAACCTTTGGCAGCGGCCATACCTATGCGTAAGCCAGTGTATGAACCAGGTCCCAAACCTACTGCTATGGCCTTTAAATCTTTTGGCTGAATTTGCAATTCACGCATGGACTCATGTATAAAAACGTGAAGCATTTCATTGTGCACATATTCTGTTGATGCTAATTCTTTTGTGAAAAGGCAATTTTCAGGGTAACCAAATGAAACACTGCAATTCTTAGAAGAAGTCTCAATAGCTAATATCACAACTACAGACCAATTACCTCAATTTCAATTCTCCGATTCATTTGAGTTTGCCAGTCTGTATTAGGGTTAGCATATAGCATTTCACTGTTGCCTTTTCCCTCCGTAGCAAGACGATCAGCTTGTATTCCCTTCCGAATAAGATAGTCACGAACACTTTGAGCTCTTTGTTCGGTGACTTTTCTGTAGAAACTTGCACTGCGTGTACCCTTTTGGTCCTTTGGTCCATTGGCATGACCAATGATTTTTATTTTCACATCCGGATTTTTTTTCATGAAAGAAACCAACTCTTCCAATGCGAAGTTTGATTTTGCATGGAGCGTAATTTCGTCACCGGGGAAAACGATATCCTCAATGGTGGTTTTTAAACCAACTTCCAATGGTTCCAGTTCAATGGTTTCATTGTGGGTTTCAGACTCATCTGGCCAGAATTTATGAGCAAAATACATGTACCCCTCTGTTACTACAGAAACTGTATACCTTCTGTAGTTCTTTATAAAAAGCACAGTGTCTTGAACTTGAGACAACACAACGGGTTTACGCGGATTAACACCTTTTACTACCACATCAGCCCTGAAATTTTTCTTTGACGACGCATCAAGAATTTTGATGAACATCTGCTGATTTTCAATATCTCGGCCAATACCAGTTGTATCTATTTTCTTTTCTTCAACGAATTGCCCAAAACTCGTGTTGGTTAACAGAAGACAAAAAAATGCAAAAACAAGACGTTCGAAATGTCGCATGGTTATTAAACTTGAAGTGAAAATAAGAAATTTTCAAAGATTTCAAGCAATTTTATTCCGCCTTGAAAAAGTTTATTATTTTCTTTCGGAAAAAAACAAGTACTACAACGGTCAATAAAATGTATGGAATGAGCATGAGGTATATTATTCCAGAATTTAACCCCTCAGCAATATTGCCGCCTGAATTTTGACTTGCAGATTCCGCAGTAGCCCTGCACATGGCGCATTGCGCCGATGCCGTGAGACTAACAATTACCGTAAAAACGGAAAGAATTAAATTTTTCATGGAAGCCAATTGTAATAGGGTGAAATCATGAAATAGACAATTACTCCAGAAACTGCAACATAAAACCAAATTGGCCATGTAATTCTTGCCAATTTTTTGTGTGCTGGAAACTCAGCAATGAGTGCTCGGTATGCTGTGAACAAGATGAAAGGTAAAATAATAGCGGCAAGGAAAATGTGGGTTATGAGTATGAAATAATAAAACGTTTTAAATGAATTCGAACCATATGTTGTTTCACCCGCAAACATGTGATGACCAATGTAAGTCACCAGAAATAAAATACTCAGGTAAATGGCTCCTTTCATTAATTTCCTGTGCAATTCAAACTTCTTTTGCTTTACAGCTATTAATGCAGCTACCAATAAAATCGCAACACTAGCATTAATCATAGCATTTGCAGTTGCGAGGTAGTGAATATCAAATCCTAAATCAACTTCAAAATGAAGATATTTAAGAGACACAACAACAGAGAACACAACAACCGTAAACAAATAGATAAGCACTTTGGCTTTTTTATCATTGCGCT
This sequence comes from Bacteroidota bacterium, assembly GCA_046081505.1. GTDB lineage: Bacteria > Bacteroidota > Bacteroidia > Flavobacteriales_D > Sanyastnellaceae > CAIZGX01. Next base: position 10,473 of record JBJTWB010000237.1, read on the forward strand.
GAATTTCTGCTTTCATTTTTTTATTGTTAATTGATGCAAATCTATAAACAGTTGGTCCATACTTTTTGTTGAAGTACCGTCATAATATCCGCGAATTTTCATTTCTTGATCCAGCAAAACCACTTTATCAGTATGGAAAAATCCACCTTGTGCTGTATCAGAGGGAAAGGCCGTTAATTGATAGCCTTTTTGAGCCTGCCAATACATGTAATCTGGATCTGCTGTTACAAAAGTCCAAGTATTGAAATCAGCCCCTATCTTCAAGCCATATTGTTTCAGAATCGAAGGCGTGTCGCGCAAGGGATCAACGGTGTGTGACAACAATTTAACCTGATCTTCGAGCTTATCTTTTTTTATTAGATCTTGAAGTCTTGCCATTTGTGCGCTTATGACAGGACAGATGCTTGGGCAAGTGGTAAAGAAAAAATCTGCGATTACAATTTTACCTTTGAATTGCTCGTCGGAAACAAAAACACTATCTTGACTGAGCATTGAAAATTTTGGAATCGGATGATACGTGGTATCGCTTCCCTCAACATCAAATTCACCAAAAAAAGGAAGCGGCTTTAATTCCTTTTCTGTTTGCTTGTTGCTGCAATTGCAGGCAATACTTAGAATGATAAATAGCAAAACAGCGCTTTTTACTATTTTATCTTTTGCCACGAGCCTCATTCTTTTTGATTTTTTTTAGCATGGCAATATCCTCCATCATATCTTCCATGTGGTATTCTGTATTACCATACCAACCTCTAATTTGTCCGCGCATATCTACGAGGTAGAACTTGGCCTCGGTTTTTGCATTTTCAATACCAAATCCGTTTCTCATAAAAGCGTTGAGCGACTCTTTGGGTGCTGAGGCTACGCACCACTTCCTCGAATTCACATTGTATCTATTCAACTGGGTGACATAATCTTTCGCATTGATAGTAGACAAACTATCATTGGAACTAAAAACAACAATACGTACATCAGCCTCATCTCTAAATCTGAAATTCACATTGAGTAATCGTTCGGTTATTTTACTCAGGTTAGGGTCATTCAGATCATAGAAAGCAGCAACCCAAATATCTCCAAACAACGAATCTCTGTTGAGTAAATCTCCGTTATCTGCGGTGAAAATAAAATCTGGAATAATGTATTCTGATTTCTCACAACCCGACTCACATCCGGGTCCATAGAATAGGGGTTCTTTGAAGCTGTGTTTCGCACATTTACCCAAAGAAAAAATCATGAGTAGAATAAAAAAAAGTATACCTCCGAAGATGGTATACTTTTTTGTATTTGAATATTTTATTTCTTTTTGACTCATCCAAATAGGTTGTGAGCACCTAAATGCGCCACTCCTTCATACAGTGCAATGAAAATCAAATAGAAAATGAACAAGGCGTATGGTAATAAAATGACATACTTCAAATTTTTTCTTTCATCGCCAAGGTGCATAAAGATCAAAACAATGTATGCCGCTTTTACTAGCGTAAGTACAATGAACGCCAACTTAATTACTTCCCATGTAAAAGTTCCGTTGCGCTTGAAAGCCACACCCATGAACACTTCCACAATGGTCAATGCCGTTAACAGCAATGTAACCGCGTATATTTTTTTACGAATTTGTTTACCCGCAGCGTCGTCATGCTTCGCATTCAACGCATAACTATCATTAACAATAAGGTCGTCTCTTTCCATTTTGTTTGAAGTATTAAATTAAGTAGAAGAAGGTGAATACGAATACCCAAACCAAATCTACAAAGTGCCAGTATAATCCAATTTTTTCTATCATTTCGTAATGACCCCTCTTTTCAAAAATTCCACGAATGGCCATTAACCAGATAAGGATGTTAATTACAACTCCTGAAAATACGTGGAAACCGTGGAAGCCCGTTACGAAGAAGAAGAAGTTTGCATATTGTTGCTGAGAAGCATATTCATTTTTCTTCATACCATCATGTGCCTCTGATGTAAAAATTGGAGCACCGAATGCCTCTTCACCTTTAATTGCCCAAAGTTTTTTGGCTTCATCACCCTTCACTTCGAGTTTACGAAGATCTTTTCCGTCTTTGTGTTCTAGTGTGTATTTATACAAAATAAGTACTTCAGGAACCATTGTGTTTGGATCTTCATGTTGAACCGAAGCATGCTCTGCGTGGTCATCATGTCCGTTGCTTTCATGAGCAGAAGCTTCTGCCATCTCTTTGGCATGCTCATATTCATGTCCGAAATCTGGAGTCATGTGAACCCAAGTGCCGGAAGCCAATGATATTGTATCTGTAGTTCCATCGGGGTTCGAATACGCAACTTTTATGGGTTCAGTAATCTGGAAGCCTCCGCCAGAACCGTGAATAAAGTGAGACCATTCCCAAGCTTGTGATCCTAAGAAAAAGAATCCGCCAATAATGGTAAGGCCCAACCACTTCACCACTCCCTTCTTGTCCATTCGGTGGCCTGCTTCAACAGCTAGTACCATGGTTACAGAAGATACAATCAATATAAATGTCATTAAAGCCACATACATCAGAGGATAAGAACCATGCAATCCTGGTAGCGACTCGAACACTTGTTCACCAACAGGCCAAGGCTCACTGCTTGAGTGACGAATAAAGCCATATGCTGTTAACAAACCGCCGAAAGTAAGGGCATCGGATACCAAAAAGTACCACATCATCATCTTACCATAAGAGACACTAAAAGGAGAGCGATTACCACCCCACAATTCGTCTTTACTTACATGTTCTACATGTCCTGCCATACTGCATTTGAATTTGGTTGCAATTTTAATTCAAAAGCCTGAAAAAACGAAAGACATTCCGCAATTTTCTTTATTTTGAATCATTCTGAATAAGGCCTTGGGCTTTTCCTTTTAATAGATAAAGAACAAGAATGCAAAAAGATACAGCCATAAAATACCCATGAAATGCCAATACATTCCGTTGGAATACAAGCTAATCCAATCATTCTGATTCAATTTACCCTTTATAATTCTGACCACGTTCACCATGAGATACAAAATTCCAAGGAAAAGGTGGGCGATGTGCAAATAAACTAAAATACTGAGCATTGCACCTGAGGCATTGAACGTGGTTTTTACTTCAAGAGATTTATCTTCTTTTGAACCATCGGCCTTGGTGTAAAAGAACTTATCACCGTCTTTTTCCAAGACTTGGCCATTCATGGTAAACGTGTAATCTGTTCCATACTGGCCTTGCAGCTCACCGAGGGTATTCCATCTTGATTTAGTGCCTTGTTCGGTTTGGGTTTCAGTTCTACCAAATCCCATTCCCGTCATTTGATTCCAAGCTTTGTTTTGAGTGAAAACAAAAGCTAAACCTAGGACAAATGTTGTTATCACACCTGCTAAAGCCATTTTTGAATTTCCCGATTTTAAAGCGCGAACCGCCCAAATCATTGTTAAACTTGAAATGACTACCAATGTATTTCCAACCCAGAAAATGGTTGGAGGTACAATTTGAACCCAAAGCAATTTTCCATAAAGAACCATCACCGCACTGGTTACTCCGGCAAAAAGCATAACAACCGCCAGTATGACTAACCACATCATCATCTTCTTGGTTCTAACTTTCACCTCCATTGGATGATCAGCGAAAACATCTTTAGTCTCTTGAAGAATTTCTTGATTTTCCATTTTTTTTTACAATTGATCAATTACGTATGCTATTTGAATCAGTGGCAAATAAAAGAAAGATGCAAACATCACTTTTCTTGCATTTCCCATTGTTGGGTTCAAATATAATTTCCAACTAAGCCAAACAAAATACAATCCTGATAAAATACATATTACCGCTGCCCAATTTCCAACCATTGGTGAAGAAAGTGGAAGTGCCCAAGGCAAAAGACTGACGGGAATAAGGAACATGGTATAAATCAAAATTTGAAAAGCTACACGTTTGTCGGGCAGATCATTAAAAGGCAAAAGACGATAACCACCACGGGTATAGTCTTCGTGAGAAACCCATGCGATTGCCCAAAAATGAGGGAATTGCCACATGAATTGAACGGCAAATAGTAACCCAGCCTCCAAACCAAAATGGTTCGACGCAGCAACATATCCAATCATTGGTGGAATTGCACCTGGAAATGCACCTACGAAAACTGCCCAAGGAGTAATTCTCTTTAGTGGCGTATATACAAAGACATAACTAACAAAGGCTCCTACCCCAAGAATTCCTGATGCGAAATTCAAAAAATAAAATAAAATGAAAATTCCAATACCAGAACTCACAAAGGCGATCAACCAACCTTGAGCAGAAGTCAAGCGATTTGTTGGCAAAGGCCTATTCATGGTTCTGTTCATGAGAGCGTCCCAGCTTCGCTCCAGAACTTGATTGGCGGCATTGCTTCCACCAGCTAGAAGAAATCCTGCAAGAACCAACCAAAGCACTTCCTTCCAAATCCAAATTTCGGCCCCCATTTGATATGACAAAATGCAAGACACCACAACTAAAAAAGAAAGTCGTAGCTTAAAAAGTTCTAAAACTGCTTCAATTCCCATTGACCAAATGTTCGGCGCGAAGTTAATTGACAAGCCCCGAACAGATTCGGAATTTTATTTAAAAATCCCAACGCATTGGAAAATCCAATCCTCTTCGAATTCCAATGGTCACCCACTGCTCATCGAACGGATTCACACGAGACCGAACACTTCTCCATCTCAGATTACCTGCAATCTTCCAATTCTCATTGATTGCGTATGAGACGCGCGCATCTAAAACGAGCAATGTACTTCGAACACCTTGTAAAATGAAATTGTTGTATTGCTGCCAAGGTGCTTTGTATGATTGAAAAATATTTCCACCCACATTGTAGTTTGGATCTCTTCCAAAAGCCGCCCAAACGCCTATAACGTCATATTTCCATTTGTCTTTTGACACTTGAACTCGTTGCCACCACTCATAGAAATTGGCTCCCAAAGGATGAGCAAAAGGTGTATTCCAATGTCCCCAAGCCTGAGCCTCACTTCCGTGGGTATAGGTATACGGTCTAGCAAAAGACCATTCAGACTGATAGGAAAGTCCAGGTGTCTTTCTTGAGGCCGCCGCCATTCCAATCATTCCTCCGAATTTATTTCCCCACCATCCACTTCTATTCCGAACTTCTTTCAACAGAAATTCATCAAGTAAAAATTGTCCATAAACCCTAAAATTCTCATTCGGCTGAAAATGAACTTGGGCGCTCATTAAGACATTGTCTGCACTGCCTTGAGCATATTCCACGGGCCTATAAAACAAAAACGGATTAAGGTAGTGCATGTCAAGACCTCTATTACTGGCTGAGTCCTTGGCCTGCCAAGTCACCATTTCAGTTATTTCAGCATACCATCTCGAATTGAAGGTCCATTTCAAGCCATGCATAGCTAGATACTTTGCCTTCTTCAAATTCAAGTTCGAATCGTAATGTTCCGTTCTTGCCCAGGAGTTGTAGAATTTAAATTTTCCAAATTCAGTTCGCAGTCCAAGTTGCGGTAATGCACCTGCTTGATTCGAAAAAATTAGGCTTCGATAACCAGGCCCAACATGAATGCGCTCGTTTGCAATTTTCACTGAAAAATGTTCACCCAAACTTTTTTCGTAAGCCAGTTCGGGTAATATCACCAACGCCCCCCCTTCACCTGAAGCGTATATTGGTTTATGAAAAAAAGGTATTACCCCTGTGGAGTCTAAATTTCGTGTTATGAAATTTGGAAGTTGCATGTAAGCAAACACCACATTCCATCTGAATTGATTACTCCTTTTGATTACCAATCCTTCTGTATTTACGGCACCCACGAAACCAATTTTCTGTGAATTGAATTGGTTGCCTTTTTCAAGCGCACCTGATAATTCTCCTCCCCATTCTACATGCGTTGAGTCTTGAGCAATAGAATGAAGCGTGAGACAGAAAAATAAGAAAGGATATAAAAACTTCACGAACGGAAGATACTTCAGCTTTCAAAAAGAGGAATGTTAATTCCTTCTTTTTTTTCATGAAAAAAAAACCTTGAATTCAGTTTACTTTGCTTCATGTCAAATCAGATGATCAACTTAGAAGAAGAGAACAAAGAAATTGTTCGCAGGTATCGAGCATTGTTGCGTGTGTGCCACAGGTCAAAAACCAGAGCCGACAAATTGCGCATTCGAAAGGCATTTGATATTGCCCTTAATGCCCACAAAGACATGCGAAGAAAAAGCGGTGAACCCTACATATATCACCCCTTGGCCGTTGCAAAAATTGCTGCAGAGGAATTGGGATTAGATACACTGAGTATAGTTTGCGCATTACTTCATGACACCGTAGAAGATACATATATTACACTCGAAGACATTGAACGACAATTCGGAAAGAAGGAAAGAACCATTATTGATGGATTAACAAAAATCTCTGAGGTAAGTGACATTTCCAGTAGCGACCAAGCAGAGAACTTCAGAAAAATGCTTCTTACGCTGAGCGATGATGTACGTGTTATTTTGATTAAACTCGCCGATCGCTTGCACAACATGCGCACACTTGACCACATGCGTAGAGACAAACAATTAAAAATTGCGAGCGAAACTCAATTCATGTACGCCCCACTTGCTCACAGATTGGGGCTTTTTAATATTAAAACTGAGCTCGAAGATTTAAGTCTCAAATTTAAATATGAAGAAGCGTACAACGACATTGTGAATCGGCTTCAAAAAACGCAAGCTGTAAGAACTCGCTTTATTAATCAGTTCACATTACCCATTCGAAGAGCGTTAGACGATCAGGGATTGGTTTATAAAATTAAAAGCAGAACAAAAAGTATTTTTAGTATCTGGAATAAGATTCATCAAAAAGGTGTTCCTTTTGAAGAAATATATGATCTCTTTGCGATTCGAATTATACTTAATACACCTTCAGATACTGAAAAATCTGATTGTTGGAAAGTCTACTCTACAGTAACCGACTTCTACCAACCTAGTCCTGAGCGATTAAGAGATTGGATAAGCATTCCGAAAAGCAGTGGGTATGAAGCGTTGCATACTACAGTCATGTCTCCAACTGGAAAATGGGTAGAAGTTCAAATTCGTTCAGTTCGAATGGACGACCTAGCAGAGAAAGGATATGCCGCACATTGGAAGTACAAAGATGCTGTTGAAAGTCCAGAAAGTAAATTAGACAGTTGGCTTTCTCAAATTCGAGAAGTATTAGAAGCTCCAAGTGATAACGCCATTGAATTCATTGACAATTTCAAACTATCGCTTTTTAGCGAAGAAATTTATGTTTTCACTCCGAGTGGTGATTTGAAAACACTTCCGGTCAACTCAACTGCACTCGATTTTGCTTTTCATATTCACTCGCAAATTGGGCACCAATGCATTGGTGCAAAAGTGAATCATAAATTAGTTCCTTTCAGTTACAAGCTGAGGAGTGGAGATCAGGTAGAGATTTTAACTTCCAAGAAACAGCATCCAAAAGAAGACTGGCTAAATATTGCTATCACCGCATCTGCTCGGCAAAAAATCAAGAACTCGTTAAAAGAAGCAACAAAACAAATTGGTGAAGAAGGAAAGGAAATACTTCGAAGGAAATTCAATAGTCTAAAAATTGAATGGCACAGCAAAAACATTGATGAGTTTGTTCGAGCATATGAATGCATTACTACATTGGACTTTTATGTGAGGCTGGCAAAAGGAAAAATAGAACTTAAAAAACTCAAAGCCCATCACATTGAAGGTAGTCGAATCAAATTCGATAAATCAAAAAATCAACTGCAACAAGAAGCCAAATTGGTAACTCCTTCCAATTCAACTAAAGGTGAGACCGTATTAATTGGTGATGAAAAACACGATTTAGATTATACACTTGCAGCCTGTTGTAATCCCATACCAGGCGACGAAGTCTTTGGATTTATTACTGTGTCGGAAGGAATTAAAATTCATCGAAGTTCGTGTCCGAATGCGCATGAGCTTTTAAGCAAATACGCCTACCGGGTTATTAAGGCCAAATGGAGCAGTAATGAACTTGTTCAATTCGAAGTGGGTTTGAAATTTTCCGGAACAGATGATGTTGGACTGGTGCAGAAAATAACAAATATCATTTCAACGGATATGAATGTGAATATGCGAGCCATCTCATTCGAAGCAAGAGATGGTATATTCGATGGTAAGGTTGTGGTTTTGGTTCAAGATACCGAACATTTGGGGACTCTTATAGATAATTTAAAGAGTGTTGATGGGGTATTAACCGTAGAC
>JBJTWB010000238.1:0-3515 GCA_046081505.1 Bacteroidota bacterium
CTCCAACTTTCACCCATTTGTTCCACTTGTATTGTTCTATAAAAAAGTTTATGGCCACACGTTCGCCAGTTGTAGAAAAAGAAATCAATCCTTCGTCATTTACACTGATTTCTTTGCAATCAAAAGTTGATACTGGCAATAGAACAGAGGGATTTGCTACAGTTGGTTCACAATTGTCTTTGTGTTTTATAACAACCACAACAGGCTGCCCGAAAGTCAACGACAAGGCAGAAAAATCAATTTCAAAGGTCGCTGCATTTACTTCGTCTGTGGTTACAATTCCATTCACTGTCACTTCATAAGCACAAAAACCAAAACCTTCTGCTGCGACTGGATTACTGACAAACAAATTTTTATTTTGATAAGTACCTTCAACAACAAATTCAGCACAAAAAGCTGTTCCCAATTGAACTAAAAGGGCTAACAAGAGAAGGGAGAATTTTTGCATAACGTCTTTAAAATGAGATTTTTCCAATTCCACAAATATAACTTAATTCGTCAAGTCTTGAATGTGTTCTTCCTGAATCTTAAAAAAAACTTTTTGAAACTCAGTCCAAAATGGCAAGTAACCTGATTCATATCTCGAAACATATATTGGCAGATTTGCAGATGCAATTTGAAGCCCCTCACTTTTAGGAAGTCTCATAGACATTTGAATCAATACCTCTTGTGTCCCCTCTAATGATTCATACGTTTCAAACCATTGGTATTTCAACATGGCTTCATAGTATCCCAAAAGTCTTTTAGACATCACAGCTCTGTGCGGTTTAAGCATAGCGGTCCAATGATCCTGAAATTTTTTCAATGGCCCCATTTCCAGCGCATCAAAATATTTCGCTCTAAAATGATCAAGTAAAATATCAATAAAGACTGGGCTGTACAACCCAACCTCGCTGCGTATTTCTGATCGAATTTGCTGAATAAACTCAAAAGAATCTAAATTCGAGTCAATCCATCTGTGCAACAGGGTACCTGTTCTTATTTCTGGTTCGAATTTTTCAAAATCCTTCCCACGCACTCCATCACCTAGAAACTGCCCAACCATTATTTTTTCATTCGGGTAAGACAAGACTGCATGTGAGAGATGATTCATGCTACAAAGAAAAAATAATTACTTGAGCTTCTCTATCTTTGACACTCAAATTTTTGAAATGACCCTGATCAAATCCATTTCCGGTTTTCGAGGTACAATTGGCCCCAATCCCGGCGAAGACTTAACACCACTCGACGTTGTAAAATTTTCTGCTGCATACGGAAACTTCATACAGAAAACGGCGGCAAAAAAAAGAGTGAAATTGGTTGTTGGTCGCGATGCGCGAATAAGCGGTGAAATGATTCAGCAACTTGTCATGAACACACTTGTTGGAATGGGTGTGGATGTTATTGATGCAGGTCTAACCACTACACCTACTGTTGAATGGGCTGTTCAACACACACAATCGAACGGAGGAATAATTCTCACTGCAAGCCATAATCCGAAGGAATGGAATGCTCTGAAGTTACTCAATGCTAAAGGGGAATTCATCTCTGCTGCTGAAGGACAAGACGTATTAAAAAATGCTGAAAACGACTCGTTCATTTTTGCGAATATTGACGAGCTTGGTTCAATTACCGAGCGCAATTTTCTCAGGGAGCACCTTGCGCACATTCTAGATTTAAAACTAGTCGACAAAGAGGCGATTCAAAAAAGAAATTTCAAAATTGTTGTAGACGGAATCAATTCAAGCGGCGGAATTTATGTTCCTGCTTTACTTGATGTTTTGGGCATAGACCAAATTATTCCCATGAACTGCAAGGCCGACGGGAATTTTGCACACAATCCTGAACCTTTAAAAGAACATCTTTCTGAAATTTGTATGCGAGTAGTTCAAGAAAAGGCTGACCTGGGAATTGTTGTTGATCCCGACGTGGATAGACTTGCTTTTGTCTCGGAAGATGGCAGTCTCTTTGGTGAAGAATATACATTGGTGGCAGTTGCAGACTATATTCTGTCTCATACACCAGGAGCCACTGTCTCGAACCTTTCAAGCAGCAGAGCACTTGCAGATATTTCTAAAAAATACAACCAACCCTATTATGCCTCTGCCGTTGGCGAAGTAAACGTGGTTGAGCAAATGAAAGCATGTCAGGCGGTAATTGGTGGAGAAGGAAATGGCGGCATCATTTATCCTGAAACACACTATGGTCGTGACGCACTCGTTGGAATCGCTCTGTTTTTGACTCATCTGGCGAAGAACTTTACGAACATGACCGAATTAAGAACTACGTTACCACATTATGAAATGGTAAAAGACAAAGTTCAACTCAACAAAAGCATTGATGTTGACGCACTTTTAATTGAGGTTGCTGAGGCCTTTTCGAATGAACGCGTGAATACCCTAGATGGTGTTAAAATTGATTTCGAAGAGGGGTGGGTTCATTTGAGAAAAAGCAATACAGAACCTATTGTTCGCATCTATGCCGAAGCTGCCTCCCAAAAGCGAGCTGCACAATTCGTAGAACAAGTAAAAAAATATATTCAGTCATGAATGTTTACCTAGATAACGCTGCTACAACACCTGTGGCTCCCGAAGTTACAGATGTTATGTGTCAGTTTTTGAAAGAAAGCTTTGGGAACCCTTCCTCTACGCATAGTTTCGGGAGAAGGGTCAAAACAAAGATTGAAGCAGCAAGGCGAACCATAGCACAAGCACTAAACTGTGAACCCGGCGAAATTTATTTTACCAGTGGTGGAACCGAAGCTGATAACCTTGCTATGCATATAGCCTTGCGCGACTTGCAATGTAAACGCATCATTACTTCTGCATTGGAGCATAGTGCAATTATTAAAACGGCTGAGTTATTAGCGAATGAGGGTAAAGTAGAATTGGTACTTGCTAAATTCGATGCATTTGGAACAATCGATTTGAATTGGTTGGAAAACGAACTTGCACACCCCACCAAGACTTATGTTTCATTAATGCACGGTAACAATGAAATTGCCAACCTTTTACCCATTCAAACAGTGGCCGAAATGTGTCAAAAACACAATGCCATTTTTCATAGCGACACAGTGCAGACCATGGGGCACTATGCTTTCGATCTGAAGACTTTGCCCATTCATTTTATAAATGCTGCTGCACACAAATTTCATGGACCGAAAGGCGTAGGTTTTATTTTTATTCGAAAAGGACTAATTGCCCAAGCCGATATTACCGGCGGTGGTCAAGAACGTGGCATGCGCGGTGGAACAGAAAACACCGCCGGAATCATGGGTATGGCTAAAGCTCTGGAACTGGCATTCTCAGAAATAGAAGAACACAAAGAATATATTGGCAATCTCCAACAGTATATGATTCAGGCGCTCAAAACTTCCATACCAGGCATAGGGTTTAATGGAAAAAGTGAGGTCATTGATAGCCTATACACTGTTTTGAGCTGCACCTTTCCGCCTACAAATAATTCAGACATCTTTCTATTTCTTCTCGACTTAGAAGGTATTGCTGCATCGGGGGGAAGTGCCTGTAGCAGTGGAG
>JBJTWB010000239.1:0-5933 GCA_046081505.1 Bacteroidota bacterium
CACTTGTTGACGTAGGAATTGTTGTTCCATCGTCATTGTCTCCAAATCCTATTCCGCCAGTTCCAGTGGACCAACCCACTAAATTTTGATTGGGTAATCTCCAAGATGCAGCCGGTTCTGAGGTTGGAACTAAATATTGCCATGTATTGTTTGCAGCAATTACGGTTTCATAATGGTTAATTACGGGAATTCTATTTTTTCCACTGGCCCAAATTAATTTATGCTCACCCGCTTGCAAATCATATGAAGGCAAAACCCATTTGAAGGGAATAGTTGGCTCATTGGTAATTCCATACCCGCCAATATTGACCGTTGTAGCACCCGTATTTCGGATTTCTAACCAATCACTGTAATCCCCATCTTCATCTGAGATAAAATTCATGTTGGTATGAGAAAACTCACTTAGATCAACTTGCGAATACATCATGGAAGAAGCGCAAATGGCAAAGAAGAATAAATAAATATGTTTCATAAATGTTAAATGACAGCCTAATTTAAGGCATAAAGCATCTACAAAGAAGCTAGTTCCGTTCAATAATCAATCATTTTAAGAATCTCAAATTTGCAGTTCAACTATATTTGCAAAAATCACGACAACAATGAAAAATATTGCAGTCATCGGAGCCGGAACCATGGGAAATGGTATTGCCCACGTTTTCGCTCAAACAGGGTTCTCAGTTCAACTTATCGATTTGAATGAAATTCAGCTTGAAAAGGCTGTTGCTACTATTTCTAAAAATCTGGATAGACAAGTATCAAAAGGAGCTATAACCGAGGAGCAAAAAGCACAAACTTTAGCCAATTTAACAACCTCAAATAGCATTGAAACGGGTGTTGCCAATGCTGAATTGGTGGTGGAGGCCGCGACTGAAAATGTAGATTTAAAATTGAAAATCTTTCAAACCCTTGACGCATTTGCTCCTACTAACTGCATTCTAGCCTCGAATACATCTTCAATAAGTATCACAAAAATTGCTTCTGTCACCAAAAGACCAGATCAAGTCATTGGTATGCACTTCATGAATCCTGTTCCAATCATGAAACTGGTTGAAGTCATTCGAGGATACAGTACCAGCAATGTCGTGAATGAAACGGTATTTGAAATTTCCAAACAACTAGGAAAAGTGCCCGTTGAAGTCAACGACTACCCTGGCTTTGTTGCCAACAGAATTTTAATGCCCATGATTAATGAGGCAATTTACACATTGTATGAGGGCGTTGCAGGTGTTGAAGAAATAGATACAGTTATGAAATTAGGTATGGGACATCCTATGGGACCCTTGAGACTTGCCGATTTCATAGGTTTAGATGTTTGTCTTGCCATTTTGCGTGTGATGCATGATGGGTTCGGCAATCCGAAATATGCGCCTTGCCCTTTACTTGTCAATATGGTGACAGCCAAAAAACTTGGTGATAAAAGTGGTGAAGGTTTTTACGTCGTAAACAAAGAGACTAAAGAATTAACAGTTTCTCCTACTTTCCATAAGTAAGTAAAAAGTGCAAGTTCATCAGTCGTTCGAAACGCTTCCTATTCTCCATTACCCGGTAGTCACAATTGGTACGTTCGATGGTGTACATAACGGGCACAAAGCCATTTTGAACCGGATCCACGAATTAGCAAAATTGCTTGAGGGAGAAAGTATCGTTTTAACATTTACTCCTCATCCAAGAACAATCTTATTTCCTGAAGACCACGGCATTTCGCTGCTTACAGATACACTGGAAAAAAGACAGCAAATTGAACGGTGTGGCATTGACCATTTAATTGAATTTCCATTTACTACTGATTTCGCGAAAAAATCTGCATTTGAATATGTTCGTGATTTACTTGCTATTGGAATTGGCGCCAAAAAAGTAATCATTGGTTACGACCACAGATTTGGGAGAGGGAGAGAAGGAAATTTGAAAACACTTACCGACCTCTCAACAGTTTTCAATTTCGAAGTAGAAGAAATTCCTGCTGTACTTATTGAAAACAATGAAATCTCTTCATCAAAAATTAGAAAAGCTCTGGAACAGGGTGACGTAAAATTCGCCAACCATGCGCTTGAATACAACTATGGAATAAGAGGTAAAGTAATTCATGGCGATGCAAAAGGCAGAACCATTGGTTTTCCAACAGCTAATCTTCAGCTTGAAGAAAATCTAAAACTCCTACCGTGCAACGGAGTATATCATGTCGATGTCTTTGTAAATGAAAAATGTTGGAAAGGAGCCATGAACATTGGTGTGCGTCCCACGGTAACAAATCTTGGAACACGAAGTATTGAAGTGCATATCCTTGATTTTACTGATGATATTTATGGCATGGAAATCGAGATTCGCCTCATACAAAAAATTCGCGATGAAATGAAATTCGACTCATTCACAGCATTAAAAGACCAACTGCAAAAAGACATTGAATTTGTTCGGAATTACGCCATATAAATTGTTTCTGCTGACCACTTGTTTTGTTGTGTCACTCCTTGGTCATGCCCAAACGTATACTGGTGTAGACCTAGATACATGCCGGGTTTATACCGATTTGAATTTGGCATTGAAAAATCCAAACAAAGTCTATCGACTCAAACTCTCAAAAAAGAAATTAACGTCATTTCCAGAAGAAATTTATAAGTTGTCAAACCTTAGGGAACTGAATTTAGATCGAAATAAAATCAGTGAAATTCCTTCACGAATTACTGAATTGCCAAAGCTTGTAAAGCTAAGCTTAAATGAAAATCGGATTGACACCCTTCCACCCTTTCTATTCCTCATGAAGAATTTAGAAGATTTACAGGTGGGAGACAATTACATTACAACTTTACCTGATGAAATTGAGCAGCTGAGTATTTTAAAAGTTTTGGCCATTTGGGATAATCCAATTGAATACTATCCCAATTCTTTAGGAAGTTTAAAAGAACTGATGATTTTAGACTGTTTGCACAATCAAATGAACTTCGGTACACAGGACCGGATTTCATCCATGTTCGACAGTAAAAAAACGAAAATGTATTTCAGTCCACCATGTGCTTGTGACGATGGGCATTAAGATTTATCGAAGTCAACAACAACTTGATCGGAAACGGGCACAGATTGACAAGTAAGTACAAATCCGTTTTCAACTTCGCCGGGCTCCAGCGCATAATTCACCTTCATATCAACCGCTCCCTCGCGAATATGAGCTCTGCATGTACAACACATTCCACCCTTACAAGAAAATGGAATATCGAGTCCTGCGCGTTGCGCCGCATCTAAAATCATCTCACCCGATTTTGGCATTTTAAACTGGGTGTAATTCCCATCGAAAATTACCGTTACATCAGACATTCCGGAAACATCTGTGGACACGACTTTTGGCTCACGCGCAACTTGAGTCGCATTGTTCGTTCCAAACAACTCAAAATGCACATTTTCTTCAGGAAGTCCATGAGATAAATAAAAATCCTTAACCGCCGTAATCATGGATTCCGGACCACAAACAAACACCTCATTTACAGATTCAATGGGTAGAAAAAGTTTGGTAAAACCTTCAACTTTTTCAGAGTCTATTCTACCATAAAACAAAGCAATATCATTGGGCTCACCGCTTAGAACATGGAAAACGCGCAGCCGACCAATATTTCGATCTTTTAAATCTTCTATTTCATCACGGAAAATGATTCCATTGAAGTGTCTATTTCCATAAACTAAGCTTACTTCCGCATCTGCATTCTCATTTAAAACCGATTTAGCAATGGATAGCATAGGTGTAATTCCACTTCCTGCCGCATACAACACATAATGTCTTTTTTCACCACGCACGTGAGGGGTAAAATGGCCCATGGGTGTCATAACTTGCATCTCCATTCCCACAAATACAGACTCGTTTGCCCAGGTAGAGAATTGTCCATTTTCGACCTTTTTAATTGCAACCCGTAATTCTCCATCCTGCTCAGCGCTGCATATGCTGTATGATCGACGTATGTCTTCTCCATTCACTTCAGCGCGAAGAGTTAGATATTGACCGGCTTTAAACTGGTAATTCAATTTCAATTCCTCCGGCACTGCGAATGCGATTGAAACTGAGTCTGCAGTTTCTTTTCGCACATCGGAAACAACAAGTGCATGAAATTTTGGACGCATAGGTTTAGTTTGCGACAAAAATAGGTGGAAGTTGGAATACATAAAAAATTATGGTAAATGATAAATATTCTATTTTGTGAAAGCATAAGTTCTTATACTTTTGAAACATGGAAATGGAAATGGCCTTACAGAGGTTTCAACACTACGTTGAAGCTGAAAATAAAGTTGAAGCGAAAGACTGGATGCCTGACGGTTACAGAAAAACGTTAATCCGTCAAATTGCTCAACATGCGCACAGTGAGATTGTAGGAATGCTTCCGGAAGGAAACTGGATTACGCGAGCACCATCACTGAGAAGGAAAGCTATATTATTGGCTAAAGTCCAAGATGAGGGAGGACATGGTCTCTATCTATATTCAGCTGCGGAAACATTAGGTGTTGATAGAGATACCATGACGGAAGAAATGCTTGCAGGAAAGGCGAAGTACTCTTCTATTTTCAATTACCCAACGTTATCTTGGGCAGACATAGGAGCAATTGGCTGGTTGGTTGATGGTGCTGCCATTGTGAATCAGGTTTCACTGCAGCGAACCAGCTACGGTCCTTACAGTCGAGCTATGATTCGTATTTGCAAAGAAGAGAGTTTTCATCAGCGTCAAGGATATGAGATTATGATAGCCTTATCGCGAGGCACTGAAGAGCAGAAAGCCATGATGCAAGATGCATTCAACAGATGGTGGTGGCCTTCGTTGATGATGTTTGGTCCAACAGACAAAGACTCAGCGAATAGTGCACAGAATATGGCTTGGAAAATTAAACGTCATTCAAATGATGAGCTGAGACAAAAGTTTGTTGACATGACCGTTGCTCAAGCCGAATATTTAGGACTAACCATTCCTGATCCTGATTTGAAGTGGAATGAGGAACGTGGTCATTATGATTTCGGTGAAATTGATTGGACCGAGTTCAATGAAGTGGTGAAGGGGAATGGTCCATGTAACAAGGAGAGATTAGCAGCGAAGCAAAAAGCATGGGACGAAGGAAAATGGGTTCGCGAGGCGGCCGTAGCTTATGCTGAAAAGCAAAAAGCAAAGGCTGCGCAAAGCGCAGCCTAAAGCAAAAGAGCAAACAGATTATTGAAAGGATTTGAGCAACGTTACCAGTTGCTCTTTTTCTTTTACGCCCGCCTCTTTCCACTTCACTTCACCCCCTTTAAAAATCATGAGTGTTGGAACCGATCGCACCCCATATTGAGCGGCAACGGCTTGATTGCGATCAACATCGATTTTAAGAATTCTTGCACCTTCTCCCATCTCACTTGCAACTTCCTCTAAAATAGGTGCTTGATATTGACATGGTCCGCACCATGTTGCAAAAAAGTCTATCAATACAGGCTTTTCGCTTTGAATAATTTCTTGAAAATTCGCCTTCATTTTTGTTGAATTAAAGATTGCATTTTATTCCAACTTCCCGCATTGTGCACATTCAAAAAACCTGCACTCTTTAGTTGAGAAACAGCTGCTCCACTGCGCATACCACTTCTGCAACAAAGAATAATGGGTTCGTCTTTTTTCCAGGAGGAAGCTTTTGAAGCTATTTGTTCCAAGGGTACATTCACTGTCCCTTTCGCATGCCCTCCAGTATATTCAGCTTTTGAACGCACATCTACCAGTTTCGCGCCACCGCGAATGAGCTCAACCAAATCCACCTTTGGCTTACCCTTTAGAAATGAAAATAATCCCATACGAATAAAATTATATCATTGAATTGACATCCATCCAACCACCACCGTTGTATACCTCTTCTACCCCATTTTGTTGTAAAAAGGCAGTCGCTTGTCCGCTTCTTCCTCCAGACAAACAGCACAACACCAATGGTTTTGCCATTGATTT
>JBJTWB010000240.1:0-6624 GCA_046081505.1 Bacteroidota bacterium
CGGCGCCGACAATAAGTTTCTCTATTGATGTTTTACCAATACCTCGTGCAGGATAATTAATGACACGCTTCAAAGCCTCCTCGTCATTGTGATTCGCTGTTAGTCGGAAATACGCCAATAAATCCTTGATTTCCTTTCGCTGATAAAAGCTCATTCCCCCATAAATGCGATACGGGATATTCAGTTTTCTGAGCGCCTCTTCCATAGCCCTTGACTGGGCATTTGTTCGATACAAAATGGCAAATTGATCATAATTCTCAGCGTACTCTTTGTTGATTTTGAAAACCGTAGATGCAACAAACATTCCTTCTTCATTATCTGTTGCCGCTCGATGAACTTTAATTTTGGATCCCTCATCATTCTGAGTCCAAACATTTTTTTTAATCTGATTCTTGTTCTTTTGAATAATGGAGTTAGCAGCTTCTACAATAACCTTGGTTGACCTGTAGTTCTGTTCCAACTTGTAGAGTGCAAAATCGGGATAGTCATTCTTAAAATTCAAAATGTTTTGAATGTTCGCACCACGGAATGCATATATACTTTGAGCATCATCTCCAACCACGCACAAATTCTCATGCGCAGCTGACATACTTTTCACAATGAGGTACTGCGAAAAATTGGTGTCTTGATACTCATCAACCATGATGTAATGAAACTTATGCTGATACCTGTACAACACATCAGGACAATCACGAAAAAGGAGATTGGTCTTAAAGAGTAAATCGTCAAAATCCATAGCGCCCGCCCTGAAAAGACGGTCGTCATATTTCTTATAAATCTCAACCAATTTAGGCCTTTTTGCCTGCGTATCGTCGCTTATCAAATCAACGTCATTGCTATAATCTCCGGGACCAATTAGACTGTTCTTCGCAGAGGAAATGCGATGTTGAACTACCCCTGGTTTATAAATTTTATCATCAAGACCCATTTCCTTGATGATATCCTTTAACAAACTTTTACTGTCAGCTGTATCGTAAATTGAAAAATTTCTTGGGTAACCAATTCGATCTGCTTCAATTCTTAGAATTCTTGCAAAAATGCTGTGAAAAGTTCCCATCCAAATGCTTTTTGCAGCAGAATCTCCCACCAATTTGGCAATTCGATCTTTCATTTCTCGAGCAGCCTTGTTGGTGAAGGTCAATGCTAAAATTTGGAAAGGATCCACTCCAAGTTGAATTAAATGCGCAATGCGGTATGTCAATACGCGTGTCTTTCCAGATCCAGCGCCCGCAATGACCATAAATGCTCCATTCACATGAGAAGCCGCGGCACGTTGAGCCTCATTCAATTCACTTAAAAAATCACGTTGCATGCGGGCAAAGATAAATTCGGCCCTGCAGAAGCCTCAAGTATGTTAGTAACTAAACACAAAACTTATTAACGTCTCTGCGCATTGGCTATTTTTGCATAAACCAAAACCAATTATGAGCAAGATTTTAATTATTGACGATGAGTCAAGTATTCGGGCTGCACTTAAAGATATCTTGGAATACGAGGGTTATACTATAGATGAAGCTGGAGACGGAGACGCCGGATTAAAATCTGTTTTGAAATCAAACTACGACGCCATTTTTTGCGACATAAAAATGCCCAAAAAAGACGGTTTGGATTTTCTTTCCGAACTGAAGAAAGAAGAAATTCAAGTTCCTGTGATCATCATGACAGGACACGGAGACATAGAAACAGCTGTTGAAGCATTGAAAAGAGGTGCTTATGATTTTGTGCAAAAACCTTTAGACTTAAATCGAATTTTAGTCACAGTAAGAAATGCCATGAGTCATGAAATGCTCGTTCAAGAATCGAAATCGTTAAAAAAGAAATTAGGAAAAGTAGTTGGAACAACAATCATTGGGGAAAGTCAAGCCATACGCGACATTGCATCCATGATAGAAACTATAGCTCCAACAGAAGCTCGGGTGCTTATTACAGGAGGAAACGGAAGTGGGAAAGAATTAGTAGCACGACAAATACATGAGAAGAGCAATAGAAATTCACAGCCTTTTGTAGAGGTCAATTGCGCTGCAATTCCAAGTGAGTTGATTGAAAGTGAATTATTTGGTCATGAAAAAGGAGCCTTCACTTCTGCCATAAAAACGAAACCAGGAAAATTCGAAATTGCAGATGGCGGAACTTTGTTTTTAGATGAAATTGGAGACATGGCTCTTCCTGCTCAAGCGAAAGTTTTGCGTGCCTTGCAGGAAAATAAAATCACCCGAGTAGGTGGCGAGAAAGACATGAAAGTAAATGTTCGCATTTTAGCCGCTACCAATAAAGATTTAAAAAAAGAAATCGCAGAGGGGAATTTCAGAGAAGATCTGTACCATCGACTTTCTGTAATTGTTGTTCGAGTTCCAAGTTTGAATGAAAGAAAAGAGGACATACCACTTCTCGCTGAACACTTTTTAAATCAAATTGCCAACGAATACGGTCAACCAAAAAAACAAATCAACTCTGCTGCTTTGAAGGCATTGCAACAGCATTCATGGTCAGGAAATGTCCGCGAATTCCGCAATGTAATTGAACGGTTGGTAATTTTGAGTGATCAGATCATTGATGAAAAAGCTGTAAAACTTTACGCTTCACCCTACTTTCATTGACCTTTCGCTGTAAATAGAAAAGGTATGTGTGCCAATCCAATAGCCACAGACCCAACTATTAAAAATGAAATATTTGGCGTGTGTGGTGGCATAAGAGACGAGAGTAAAATCAGAATTCCCGTATACCCATATAAAGAAAGTGCAACTTGAGAGTGACTCATACCCAAGCGAAGCAACTGATGATGAATGTGATTTTTATCTGCCCTGAAAGGCGATCTGCCATTTAAAATACGAATAATAAATACCCGCAGGGTATCTATCAAGGGGTAAGATAATATGGCCATAGCAAGAACTGGCTTACTAATATCTTGCATAACCAAGGAGAGTTTCGAAGGAGGAAACTCAATCATTTTCATTGCCAACACATACATGGTAACTCCAATCACCAATGATCCAGAATCACCCATAAAAATTCGTGCAGGGTGGAAATTAAATACTAAAAAACCCAATAGAGAACCCGCTAGACCCACTGCCAACAATGCCAAAGGCAGGTCACCACTTCGGTAAAACCAATAAGCGAAAGTTGCACTTCCTATTAATCCAATTCCACCAGCCAAACCATCAATCCCATCAATTAAGTTAATCGCATTTACAATAACCACGTAGACGAAAACAGAGATAGCCACACTCCAGAAATATGAAATTTCATTTATTTCAAACAAGCCCCAAAAACTGGTTAGACGAATATCGGCAAGCACAACTAAAACAAATCCAATGAACAAATGAACAGCCAATTTCTTCAAAGGATCAAGTCCAATAATATCGTCTTTCAGACCAATAAAAAATAAAATGAACATACTTGCCAATACAAACTTGAATTCATGTAGAGCTTGCAAAGGATTATAATTTGCTCCTAATTGCCATGCCTCATGAGCAGGAAACCACAGACAGTATGTTATTATAGTTGAGGCAAAAATGAGTATGCCTCCCAATGTGGGGATACTTTTCTTATGAAGCTTACGCTGATCTCCCGGCTCATCCACTAAATGCTTTAACTTGGCAACCTTTATAAGAATTGGCATGGATACCAAAACAATACATAAGGCACTCATAAAAGCCAACACAACTTCTTTCACAATAATAGATTTTGGTTCATTCAAATGTATCAAAAATCTTGATAGTTCGCATGCAAATTTGAACGTATTCCAAGACTCAGCCATGCTGAGTGATATCCATCATTTTCATTGAAGAATCTATAATCATCAATTCGATCTGCATATTGTATGAATACCTGCGAATTGGTTTTTGGGTTAAACCAGTAACTGGCCTGAATTTCCCATTGTGACAAATTACGTTCACCCGACTCAAAGCCATCTATGATGGGCCTACTCACCTTTTGATGAATCAAATTCAATTTGGCATTCATCATCCATCGAGCATATCTGTATGATACCCGAATTAATTTCTCGGTGCAATCTTCCAGTGGGTGACCTATGTTTTGATTCATATGTATTCCGTTGGCAACCTGGAATGATTGAGTATAAGCATTCGGGGCAATTTGATTCATTTCAAAATTCACATCCAAATTAGGAACTAAAAATTGGAAAAATTGAATGCCCATTTGACGATTCCAGGCCAAAGTTGATTGATTGGAAAGTACCAATGATGATTGACCGTAAAGTAGAATCTTTTTCTTCAGACGAAGATTGAAATCCAACCCAATCGTTGACTTATTTCTGTCAGAATAAAATTGACTCAGTCCTGTTAATGGCAGAGGTGAATAATACAATAAATCTGGAGAACTTATTTCATTGTTTCGATACCGATTCCAAATGGTTGATTCAAAAATTGAAATTTCCATCCAAGACTTCGGCATAAAACTAACTATTGAAAAACTCCCTCCTTTTCTTTCAAACAAAGATTCTGGGGTATCTCCTAAAGGCAATCTCCGCATATTTTGCATAACACTCCAAACATGCATAATCCGAAATTTCTTTTTCTGTAAAGCATATTCAAGATAAGGGTAGCAGAACATTCCATCTGACCAGAGCAGCGATCGATATCCATTTCCAATTTTGTGCTTACCGTATCCCAAAGCCACAGTAAAATCAGGTTTAATTTTAACTCGAAAAACGGAAAATGCCATGTTGTAATCCACGCCCTCCGTTCGGTAAGGCTTAACTCTTCCAAATCCCGGGAAAATATTCAGGCTATCCTCTTGAGCCAGGCGCTGCAGATATTTGGGTAAAAATGCCTGAGTTTCATAAAAACCACTTTCAATGTATGCCCGATCTTTGAAATTGACTTGCAACCAAGCACCTCTTCGATTGGTATATAATTTTTCACCTCGTGAATACCCAATGGTATCAATGAAGTCTCTACCTGCTGAAAAATCGTAAATTAAATTCAACCTTACTCTCACATCTTGCAGGTTGAAATCTACCATGTTGTTACGCAGAAAAAAAGGAGCTAAATCATGATACACTTTTACGCTATCTGGTTTCTGCCCTTCCATTAATGTCAAAGGCAGCTTTTCTTTCATTAAAGGATATGCACTGAGGAAACATAAGGAGTCAGATTGCAATACACCACGTTGAGCTTGTTGTTGAAATAAAAAACCCATTGGAAAACTTTCTACTTGTCCAAATAGAGAGCTGTGAGAGGCGCAATAGAATAACGTAATAACAGCAAATATTTTCCTCATGATTCAACTAGGCAGATTTAACATCAAACGTATCTCGAAGTGAATTTCCAATTAACATAAAACTTAAAACCAGTAACATAATACATATTCCAGGAACTATGGCAAGATAAGCCATATCTGTGGTGATATAGGCATAACTTTCACGAATCATGTTTCCCCAACTTGATTGTGGCATTTGAATTCCCAATCCCAAAAAACTCAAACCCGCCTCAATAAGAATTGCAGCTGCAAAATTACTGGCTGACATCACAATAATGGGAGCACTTGCATTGGGAAGAATATGGGAAAATAAAATCCTAATGTTGGACACACCTGCAATTTGAGCAGCTGCAACATATTCTTTCTCTCTAATACTTAAAACTTGTCCTCGCGTAACTCTCGCCACCTCTACCCACATGGTTAGACCCACACCAACAAAAACAACCCACAAATGATTACCAAACGCAACACAAATGGCCATTACAAACAATAAAGTTGGAATTGACCATATAACCTGAATACCGAATTGTATGATAGCATCAACCCTTCCTCTGTAGTAGCCGGCCCAAAGACCCAACGGCACACCAACGAGCAATGAGATAAAGACAGCGATTATTCCAACCAAAAGAGAAACTGAAATTCCAGACATTAGCCTTGACAAAACATCACGGCCATACTTATCTGTTCCGAAAATAAAAATCCTTGAATTTACATAGGAATCTTTATTCAATTTTTCCAAATTAACCTTTGCCTCGCTCATATTCTCATCACTGTGATAGAGACTACAAAAAATAGAATCGCCTGTTTCTCTGTAATTTCCAATAGGAACCCATTTTTTTGGAATTTGTCTACCACCTGTAATCCAATTTTCCAATTGTGATTCTTTATCTGACTGCTTATACTGAATATAATTCACTTCAAACCCAGGCTTATTCAGTGCTATAGAAATCTGTTGGTCATTTGCATATTGACTATCGTCAGGGCGTACTAAATTTCCCAAAATTGCAATTGAGGTTAACAAGCAAATGAACCCCAAACCGAACTTTGCTGGAATTGAAAATACTCGATTACTTTCCGCTCTCCGAGACATGTTTCAAACTTAAAGTCCTTCCCCTCCATTTCACATGTATAAATCGAGAAGTTATAAAAAAGAAAATACTCATAAAAGGATAAATAAATGAAAATAGAAAATGCGCAACAGGTCTAGACCGTCTATAAACTTGACGCTGGTTTCGAGAGATAAAAACAACCTGTATAACAGCTAAAATAATTAGCACTACAGTGAATTTCAAACTGTAAAAAACAAGTATTTCGGATGACAAAAATAAGAAATTCCAAAGCGAAAATAACACAACGAAAATATGCATAACTGATCTCGGATAATTCTTAATTTTCCCAGACCAT
>JBJTWB010000241.1:0-9555 GCA_046081505.1 Bacteroidota bacterium
GCTGAAACCTTCATCAAAAAACCGTCTGTCTCGCCATTCCATGAATTGTCGGCGCTTGCGTTTGATCCAACATTAAAATTCGAACTTTGTGTTCCACCACCAATTAACAAATTACCGTCGTTTGCAAATTCAATTGCGTAAGCAGCATCATTCGAAGCACCGCCGAGGTAGGTTGACCAAAGCAGAGCACTTAGATTTGAACTTAATTTCGCAAGATATCCGTCGCTATTTCCACCACCATAACTTGATTGTATTGCATTTCCTGTAATTGGTGAGTTCCCTTTTGAACATGAAGCTATGAAGATATTATTTGAATTGTCAATATTCACTTCACCCCGGAAAGCATCACCGTAATTGTAGAAAAGTTGAGAAGCATAATTTAAACCTTCGTTCAAATCACCGCCGAGATAAGTTGAATTGGCCAGTGTTCCGTTCGAATTAAATTTCGAAATGAAAAAATCACATCCGTCCGGATGACCACTTGTAAAGAAATTAGACATCATGAGAACGGGTCCACCAGAGAAAATACTTTGATATGCCCCGGCCGTTATTGGAAAATCATTGCTACCCGTTACTCCAAAAATAACAATCCTGTCGTTGTTGTCTACAACTATGGAATGTGGAGTCTCTTGATGATTACCACCTATATATGTGCTATACAAAAGGCCATTGCCTTGGTTATTGAATTTTGATATTGCAACATCAAAATAATTATTCAATGCTGAATTGAAGGTTGAATTGTATGCATTCGGAGTTAATGGATAGCCATTTCCGAATACAATTGCCCCTGAAACTAAATTTCCATTTTCGTCATCACAAGCTGTAAAACCAAAATTATTTGCGCTTGAACCTATGAAACTTGAAAATGCAATTTCGGGATCAATAATTAATTCAATTGTTGGATCAAAAGAACCCAGTTCAAAATGAACACGATGCCCTTCCAGAACATATTTGCAACTCACCTCCTTCACACGACCATCAATAAGTTGATAAGCGAAAGGGGTTGATTCCCTAATAATTCCTACCTTACTCTCTGAAATTAATTCTCCCGAATCATTCACATGCATCAGAAGAGAATCATGGTAATTCCAAGCCAATAAATTTGGATTGAACCCCGGTAAGCATTCAAATTGATACTTGATTGAATTTCCCTTTGCTAAAAATCGCAGATTAATACTTTCGTGAATTTCATTGTATACAAGTTGAGAAAAGGAACGAACATGGTTTCGCCAGTTTGTAGAATCACTTCCCAAATAAAAATTGTAATACGCATCTGAAGGATTTACTTTGGTAGGATGACTCAAATGCGCATTTTCCAAAGCCATGAGATAACACACTTTTTGAAATTCACTTGGCGCTTGATTCAATGAATCGTGACTTGGAAAAGCATCCTTTTCATACAATTCAAATCGTAAACCTTGATCTTCAAACCATACATTTCCACCTGGAACTGCGGCCTTAGCAGACACATGATTCGGCCACTGACCATTGTTCTCAATGAACCGAATTTGGCCATAACCCACTAGATTGAGTAAAATACAACTCAAAAAAAGGAGTTTTTTAGAAGCTAAATTGCTGGTCATTTCCTTGAAAATCAAGACAAATTTAAGCGAACAATGGTTGCTTTGGACAAATCTAAACCTACCTAAAAATAGTTTTTGGCACAGCTTTTGTAAATCACCGACCGTCTATGCAAAAAACGTTTCAATATCTATTAATCGCAATGAGCTTACTCATTGGAGGAACGTCTTTTGGCTTCAAATCGAGCTATAAAAATCTAATATTCAACAACTTAGAGTCTATTGTTGTTACAGACTCGTGTGAAGTTGAAGAGGAAAATTGTGAAATTCTGAGAAGTGATATAGTTTCTTCCATTATTTCTGATGGTGAGGAACTTTTAGGAACCCCCTATAGAGCCTCTGGAATTGCCCCTTGGGTGTTGGACTGCTCAGGTTTTACGAGTTACATTTTTTCATTACACAATATCAAAATCCCTCGTTCTTCCGCAGCTCAAGCTGAGTTTGGAGAAGTAATCGATGTCAAAAACGCTCAACCTGGAGATTTACTCATTTTTACGGGTCGTGATGCTCAATCAAAAAGACCTGGTCATGTGGCCTTGGTAGTAAGCAATGACAACGGTAAAATAAAAATGATTCACAGTTGCAATAGAGGTATTTCTTATGATTACTTCCCACAAATGAAGTATTACAAAGAAAGATTCATCAAATGCGTTCGCGTTAAAATTGACCCTACCTTAGCGAAGATTTAATCTTCACGCATGATTTCTTTCCTATTTCGTCTTTCCCTTTTGTTCCTTTTACCCGAAGTCACCGGTTGTAATTCCACACCAAATTCCAATACTTCGGTTGCAAATCAACTACCTACAGATACTACTTCGACCGAAATTGTAATTTCCGCAGTTGGGGATTGTATGATTGGAACCAATTACCCGAATACTTCTTACTTACCTCCGAATAACGGAGACTCTATTTTTCGCTATGCTCGGTCATTTCTATCCGCCGCTAACCTCTCATTTGGGAATTGTGAAGGAGTGTTTTTAACCGGTGAAGGTCCTGTAAAACAATGTGGTGATCCAAGTAAATGCTATGCTTTTAAAATGCCTGATCATTATGTGAATCACTTTGTAAATGCCGGATTCGATCTACTCAGTGTTGCAAACAACCATGTTGGCGATTTTGGAGATGTGGGGCGAACCAACACCAAAAAGGTGTTGACTCAAGCTGGATTACATTACGCTGGATTACAATCGTGCCCTACTGTTTCTTTTGAAAAAGATGGCGTAGCTTATGGCTTCTGTGCGTTCGCTCCCAACAATGGTACGGTAAGCATTTTAGATTTAGAAAATGCAAAACGAACAGTTCAAGAATTAAAAAAAACGTGTCAAATTGTAATTGTATCTTTCCACGGTGGGGGTGAAGGAGCTGGATTTCGGCATTTAACGAATAGTGAAGAAAATTATCTCGGAGAAAACAGAGGAAATCCTCAAGCCTTCGCAAAAGCGGT
Organism: Bacteroidota bacterium; assembly: GCA_046081505.1. Classification (GTDB taxonomy): domain Bacteria; phylum Bacteroidota; class Bacteroidia; order Flavobacteriales_D; family Sanyastnellaceae; genus CAIZGX01. The sequence continues at coordinate 3,025 of JBJTWB010000241.1, forward strand.
TATTGATGCCGGTGCCGATGTTGTGTTTGGCCATGGGCCTCATGTTCCAAGAGCCATAGACGTATACAAAAATAAATTCATTGCTTATAGTTTGGGGAATTTCGCGACCTATGCCCGATTCAATTTGAAATCGTATGCTGGATATGCCCCATTGGTAACTATTCGATTGGACAAAAATGGAAACTTTCTTCGTGGTGAAATTATTAGTTTTATTCAAGAGGGTGAAGGTGGCCCTGTATTAGACCCTTCGCGCAAAGCCGCTTTGGATATCAAGTCATTGACCGAGTCTGATCTTCCCTCTAGCCCAATTCAAATTTCAGAAACGGGAATTATTTCCCTGAGAAACTAAGCTAACTGATCAGCAAGGATTCTCATTTCCATTGCAGGCGATATTTTTTCGTACAAAATTCTATAAACGGCCTCTGCTATTGGAATTTCGGCATTGAATTTTTTATTGATTTCATGAATTCCTCTTGCTGCGTAATATCCTTCTGCAACCATGTTCATTTCAATGGTCGCCCACTTCACACTGTAGCCTTTACCAACCATAGTACCGAACGTTCTATTTCTAGAATAAGGCGAATATGCCGTAACAAGCAAATCACCCAAATATGCTGAAGATTTTACATCGCGATGAACTTCATGAACCGCATCTATAAACGTATCAATTTCTCGAATTGCTGCAGAAACCAAAACGGCCTGGAAATTATCTCCGTATCCAAGTCCATGACAAATACCCGAAGCAACGGCGTATACATTCTTTAAAATGGCAGAAAGCTCTGTCCCGAATACATCCTCGGTTACGGTTGTTTTAATGAATCTGCATTTCAGTTTGTTAGCCATGGCTTCAGCCTTCAATAAATCGGCGCAACCAATGGTCAAATAAGATAGTTTTTCCAGTGCCACTTCTTCTGCGTGACACGGACCGCAGATGATTCCTATATTTTGATAATCAATGTTGAATTGCTTATGAAAGTAACGGGCAGGAATCGAATCAAATTCATTCACAATGCCCTTAATGGCGGTAAAAATAATTTTCCCCTCCATTCTTTGAACGTTCGCTTCAAGAAAAGATGTATGGACAAAAGCTGAGGGAATTGCAACAACAAGAACATCACAAGCGTCAACAACATCTTGCATGTTCCCTGTAACCCTTAGTTTTTCCTTGTCGAATTCAATGCTTTGAATGTAATTGGGGTTATGTCCAAACTCCTGCAAATGTTTAACAGCCTCTGCATTGCGCATCCACCAATGCAATTCATTTTGAGACTGACTTAATAATTTGGCGAGAGCCGTTGCCCACGAACCTCCTCCTAAAATGCCTATTTTTTTATTTGACCAATCTTCCATAGTGAACAAAGATAACCAAACTTAAAAAGTGTAATTTATTCGTAATTTGCAAAAAACTGATGGAATGGCTCAACTTCGTGTTGTAATTGTAGATGACGAATTTCACGCTCGTGAAAATTTGAAATTAATACTTTCGGAATATTACTCAGATCAGATTGAATGTGTTGGTGAAGCTTCAAATGGCAATGACGCCTTAATGCTTGCTCAAGAAGTAGAATTTGATTTAATTTTTCTGGACATCATGATGCCGGAGGCCAGTGGATTTGACTTTCTATCTCGAATTGAAAAACGAAATTTTCAAGTCGTTTTCACTACTGCATTCCGAGAGTATGCCATTCAGGCCATTCGAGAAAATGCACTTGATTATTTGGAAAAACCGATTGACATTGACGAGTTGGGAAAGGTTATTCAAAAAGCAATTGAAATCAAACAAAAGAAAGAGCCAGTAGATGCTGATCGATTAACAAAGGTGTTACAAGAAATTGCATTGCATAGCAATTTAGAAAAGACCATTGTTCCTACTCGAGACGGTTTTGCAATACTCAAAAACACTGAAATAGTTCGACTTGAAGCAGATGAGAACTACACCACTATTTTTTGTACGAATGGAAAGAAATATGTCAGTAGCAGAAATATCAAATCTTTCGAAGAAAAATTGGATTCAAAAATGTTCATGCGTGTGCACAAATCACACATTGTCAACATTGGTTTTCACTTAAAAGAATTCAATCGAACCGAAGGAAATCTCCTCATTCTTTCCAATGGTGATGCTGTTCCGGTATCGCGAAGAAAACTCCAAGAATTTATTGAAAAGATGCAGGAATAATGACACGCATTCTTATACTGTTACTTCTTCTCATTGCAAATGTTAATTCCTTTGGTCAGCAGTATTCGTTTATACAATACTCTTTAAAAGAAGGGCTGCCGCAATCTCAAGTTCGAAGCATTTTTCAAGATTCAAAAGGATATTTATGGATAGGAACTTTAGGAGGAGTTGCAAAATTCAATGGTAGCACCTTCATTAATTATGACCGGAGTTCAGGCCTAATCAATAATCAAATCAATACGATTATTCAGAACAAAAAAGGTCAAATCATAGTGGGAAGTATTGGTGGAATTTCGATTCACAAGCACAACAAGTTTCATAATCATTTACTGTTCGGAAATCTCAAAGATGTGTCGGTTACATGTCTCTATGAAGTGTCAGAAAATCAAATTTTAGTTGGTACAGAAAAAGGGCTTGTTCGATATAACGGTGACACACTATTTCAAGACAACAACACACTTTTTTTCGACAATGAATTTATTCGTTCCATTTCAAAAGACGAATCGAATATTCTATATGTGTTAACGAAAACTAAATTGTACAAGCAAGATGCAGAATCGGGCCAATGGATTGAAGTTCTGTCATTGAACAATTCCGAGGAATTTTTTCAAGATTTCTGGATTCACAAAAATTCAATTTGGTATACGACCACAAACGGAGGTATACGCATTTACAATTCCACAGAAGAAAAAATCACACCACAACTGTTGCCTTATTTAGAGACAACTGAACTCATGTTTACCAACATTGACGTCTTTGACGATTACGCCTATTTCTGTTCTCGTTCAGGAGTATTACAATATCAAATTAGTAGCGGTACCACACAGTTTTTAACTTCAACAAATGGACTATTAATCTCTGATGTTCGAGCAGTTTTTGTTGACCGTGAAAATAATCCGTGGATAGCAACTTATGGTGGTGGGGTATTTAAATATTTAGGCAATGGAGTTCGAACCTACACCACCAATGACGGTTTAGCTGGAAATGCCGTGATGACCATGTTTAAACATGGCAATAATCTTTTTTTTGGAACTTTTGATAGTGGTCTAACATCATACTACAGCTCGCTCAATGATCCTATCGGATACCGTCTTGTGGAAAATATTAAAAATGAAAAACGAATTTGGACTTCAGCAACTGATTGGCAATTTAGACCATGGATTGGAACATTAAATGGCGTTTATTACTACGAACAAAATTGCGGATCATGTCCGCGCTGGTTCAATATCAATTCATCCAATGGTTTAAATGAAGACCTTGTACTGAGCCTTCTGCCAACCTCTCAAGGTATGTATGTAGGAACGAATAAAGGGGTTCAACTCATTCAAGAAAATGGTATACAATCATTCAATGAAATACCCAACTTTCCAAATACACGGATTCGCCATATGATTCAAGCACGAGACGGTGCAATTTGGATGGCGACAAGAGAAGGATTAACGAAGTTTGATGGATCTACTTTTCAGTCCTTTGGGGAAGAAACAGGATGGACAGATCCCTCTTCATTTAGTGTTGTTCAACTTCCTTCGGGTCTCATTGCAGCAGGAACCCAAAACGGATTGTACGTTGGAAATGAAGGTGGGTTCGAGCATAAAACAATTCATGCGTCTCCTGGATCAAATACCATCAATTTCTTAAAAATAATTCGCAATCACCTTTGGATTGGCACCTTAAATGGGGTTTACCTCTGGGAGCTTGATGGAAATGGTAATTTGGGAAGTATGGTTCGACACTTAAATCAAAGCGACGGACTTTTAAGCCTCGAAACAAATTTGAACGCCATCCTTGAAGACTACAACACGGTGTGGATTGGCACTCCCTCTGGAGTTATATCACTTGATTTAAATACCGTTGAATCTAAATTCCAAAATCCCATTCCAATTGTACACCTGACAAATATTCAAACCAATTTACAAGATATCAATTGGTTCGAAATTGATCAAAAATGGGATGGATTAAAACTTCCTGAAAACATAGAATTTTCTCACACACAAAACTCTTTCACATTTCATTTCGACGCCTCAAGTACTACGCATCCGGAGCGTGTTGTTTATAGTTATTGGTTGGAAGGATTGGATGAGACGTGGAGCATGCCAACACAATTCACCCAAGTTAACTTCAACAATCTTCCCGCAGGATCATACACTTTTCATATTCGAGCTCGCGTTGGTGAAACAGGTGATTGGAGTAATGAAGAGGCATGGAGCTTCAGAGTATTACCTCCTTGGTGGCTAACGTGGTGGGCCATTATATTGGAACTTCTATTTATAGGATTTGTAGTTTCTCTTATTGTCCGAATTCGTCAGCGAAATTTAAGAAACAAATTGTGGGCAGAGCAGTCCGAATTGAAAGCGAAGCTACTCATGCTGGAGCAGCAGAGTATGAATTCGAGTATGAACAGACATTTTATTTTTAACGCGCTCAATTCCATTCAATACTACATCAACAGACAAGACCGAAAATTAGCCAATCAATATTTGACCGATTTTGCAAAACTTATTCGTAAAAATTTAGATAGCGGACAAGAGAATTACACTCCCTTATCTGAAGAATTAGATCGTCTCGATCTTTATTTAAAACTGGAACAGATGAGGTTTCCAGGGGCATTCGAGTATAAAATAATCACAACTGGAATTTTGAATCTAAACACATTAAGAATTCCGGCTATGCTGCTTCAACCCTTCCTTGAAAATTCCATTTGGCACGGTCTAATTCCGAAAGGGTCTGAAGGATTCCTGAAACTGGAAGTCACCGAAATTTCAGAACGATTAATGATAACTATTGAAGATAATGGAATTGGGATTGAGGCGAGTCAATTGCGTAAAACCTCTTCAGACACCCATATTTCAAAGGGAATGGAAATTACTCGAAATCGCCTGGACCTTATTCAACAAATGACTCAAGTTGCCATACTTCTTGAGGGTCCGACCGATATTACTTTACCTTCAGGAATGCAGGTGACTCGTGTAAAGCTCATTTTCCCAAAAGAAATTCAAGAAATTTTTAGTGAACGTACTGATTCTTAAAATCTTTCGTTATATTTGTTACAAGCTCAGAAAAGAATGAAATCTCTACGCACCCTATTCTCTTTGTTTGCAATCATGGTTTTTGCCATGTCTTGCACCAAATCTGCGTGGACAAATGACCTCGAAGTGAAGGAGATTCGTTCTGAAGAAAACATCTCCAGAGACTCAACCAACGACTTTGATATTTCAACAACGACCAACTCTAGCAATAGAAATGGCAATTACACAGATGTTGATATCACAGATGATGAAGACGATGGCATCACTGACGATGAGGATGAAGATGACAGTGATTCAAAAAGCAACAAAAAGCACTAATTTTTTATGGAACAATTGACCAATGATAGGTCTATTACCTTCAATGAAGGTGAGTTGAATATGTTGGTTTCTGCAGCAAAGTGGACAAAATACTTATCCATTTTAGGTTTTATTGGCATTGGGCTTTATGCGTTAATTTTTATTTTCTTGCTCTTCGCTGTTGCCGTTGCTGGGCCACGTGCAGGGGCTGAAATGATACCGGCATTGATTATTATTCCAATTTTCGTTGGTATTTACATTGCGCCTGTTATTTCGTTATACAAATTTTCAAGTAAAACCATTGAAGGTGTTCAGTTCATGAATAAAGACATACTTCTTCATGCCTTTGATCAATTGCGTAGCCACTTCCGTTATGTTGGTATTCTAACCATTGTTATGCTTGGTTTATACGTTCTTATCATCTTTTTTGCTGTCATTGCCGGAATTGCCATGGCACTATAATTTTCAACAATTTCATTTCTTCGTTTTTGTCCATTTAAGTTTGCTATATGCAAGCAACTCGATCTATTTTACATATGGATCTCGACACGTTTTTCGTGTCGGTTGAGCGTTTGCTTGACAGTCGTTTAAATCACAGACCTGTTCTTATTGGAGGCACGAGTGATCGGGGTGTAGTGGCTTCTTGCAGCTATGAAGCTCGAAAATTTGGTGTGCATTCAGCTATGCCCATGAAATTGGCCAAAAGACTTTGTCCGGAAGCCGTAGTCATCAAAGGGAATTCATATAATTACTTGAAGTATTCAGATCTTGTTAGTGGCCTTGTTAAAGAGGCTGTTCCTGTGTTTGAAAAAACATCTATTGATGAATTTTACTGTGACCTCACGGGGATGGATAAATTTTTCGGATGTTATTCTTTTGCTTCTGAACTACGCCAAAAAGTTCTTAAAGAGATTGGATTACCCATTTCCTTTGGTTTATCTGTAAACAAGACCGTCTCTAAAGTAGCAACTGGCGAAGCCAAGCCGAACAATCAAATACAAATTTCGGAAGGTGGTGAAAGACCTTTTCTTG
>JBJTWB010000242.1:0-2771 GCA_046081505.1 Bacteroidota bacterium
ACTTAATTCAATCCAGTCGTAACCCCCACCAGTAATACCTTCCATACTCGATAAATTCGCATTGAATCGAAGGTTGGCGTAGTAATTCCTCGATGGAGCCGGAAATAAGCTAGGCGAGGTTGCCGAGACCAACTGGGGCAATTTTGTATTGAACGCATTGTTGATTCCTAGATCCAATGAGATAAATGCATCGGTATCAGCTGGATTAGTATGAAAACTGACAAACGAGTTTAATTCATGACCTCCATTGATCCATTCCAAGCCATCACCAGATACATAAATTTTACTTCTCCAATAATCGTAAACACCAAAAGAAATGTTATCTGAATCGAATTGTGCCCCCATAAACATTTTATTCTTAGGCACACCCGTAACTACCATCTCCAAGTTTGTAACGGTTTCTGAAAAATTCAAATTTCCTATATTACCTCTTGTAAAAAACGACCATTCATACCCCATGTATGTTGGAATTTTATACTTCGCACCAAATTCAACACCCCCCGATTTCACAGTGGATATTTCTGTTGGCGCTGCAGTGGTAATTCCTTCTAACATATTCAGACTCGACTTAAACAAGGTTATATCATAAGCGAACCCGTCAGTTAGACTTCCTTTGACACCTATTTCATGTCTATTTAATTCACCAAAGATATAGTTTTGACCAATTTGCAAGTTATCGCCTGGAAGCGCAAACGGCTGTTGATATCCCCACGCCAATTGACCATTTATTTGAATTCGTTCATTCAATTGCACATATCCACCAAACTTGGCGTTCAATCCGCTTTTTAATTTAAACTCATCCAAAGTAAGAACTTGAGCATTTTCGTTCTCATATTTTGCATACCATGCATTTGAATTTTCCCCCAAAGAAATAAAAGCGCCAAATCTATTCACTTTGGAATCAAGTTTTGCCTTCAGAAAAGGGGAGAATTGTGTGCCCGAAATATATGAGTCCACAACCACACCTGGGACCAATAAAGATCCTTGCAAATTATTGAGAAAACTATCGTCCCGATATGAGTTCACTTGTCCTTCTTGTCCCAAAATAATTGAAAGCGATTCTTTGGGCAAAATTTGTATTCGTTTTGAAACTTCAATTCGCTGAACAAATGATTGGTAAACATCTGTTATGTCATAACGCTCAATGTTAAATTGCGAGGTATAGGTTCCAAAAGCATAGCGATTCCAAGACATACCGGCCTTAATGTACCAATCGTTATTTAATCTCAAATCTATTCCATAACCTGCACCAGCTCTTTCTGTGCGAAACGTATTGTAAGCCTCACCTCCTTGTGGATTTGAGATAAATTCATCCAATGTCAAAAATGGAACTGGATTATTTCGGAAAAGATAATTGTTCACAAAAAAGGCATGTCTCACTTTCGAGTTTCCCAATCGACCGTGAATACTGTATTGATTCTTTTTTCCAAACTCATTCTCCATGTACCCTCTATTTTGAGTGAAATTGGAAGTAGCAGCAACGAAATTTCTTGAATCACCAACAACGACCTGATTCATTGTTTTTATTCCTCCAAATGACGAGATTGAATTTGTTGTTGTTACAGCCAAACCATCTGTTTGAGGCTTTGCCAATTTCACATTCACCGTGCCAAGCCCAGATCCGTTTTCGGGACTATTCACTTGCGGAGATACAGATATTTCATCAACCATCATGGGATCAACCCATTCCAATGCGGATCCGGTCATTTGATTCGTCACAGGAATTCCGTCTACGTATGCTGTTGTGTTCAAGGATGATGATCTCATTTGAGGAAATATAGCGCTTCCCAGAACACTCACGCTTGCGTTTTCATTGCTCGCCCCACCTTGCATAGAGAGTGCATGTGGAAGTGAATTTATTCCGTAGAAGTGCGACATCCCATTGTTTCTGAACATTTTCGTTTCAACATAGTTGACCGAATATTTCGAGTAGTTCGTTAATTCCGAAGTTTTTGGTATAATCTCATTAGCCAATACCTTGAACTTGATCGACTCACCAATTAAATTCTCACGATCTTGAGTTACGCGCCACAAAAAAGAATTATTCCCCGGTTTTATTTTCTGACCTATATCGCCCTCAACAGTCAATAAAGGAGACCATGACATGCCATTATCTGTGCTTACAAATGCCGATACATTGCAGTTGTATTCAGATTCTAAGGTATATGAAATGCGTATTGCTTGCCCTTCTTGCGACGCCTGAATATTACGAATACGCTGACCAAATGCATTGCCTTGAACTAGCATGCCAAGACAAAATAAAATCAAATAACTCCTTACCATTTCAACTCCTTCCATGAACTGTTAATATCCAAACCGGGCAAGGCTTGCGGGGTTTGTTCTTTTGAAATATCTAACGCCTTCAAACGCACGTTTTTCGTTACCTCGGTCATGGTACTCTCAATGGTATTCTGACCTTTGTTCTCTTTTAAGTTTTTCAATAAGAAATAGGTAAAATATCCGTGCTGTTTTTCTTTATACACCGCACTACTCTGTGTTCCTGAGCTTGAAGCTAAAACCAAAATATTTCCAGGCACTTCATCTACACTTGCTTTTACCTTCACACCTTTTAATGCGGTTAACTCTTTGTTTCGTGCGCCTCCACTGAAGCAGGCATCCAATACCACCACGCATTTCTTCGCTGTGCTTTGAGCAAGAAGTTCATACACCGTGATCAATGAAAGTCCGTTTTGAACTTGGGTTCCGCTTACATCCACAGGAATTAAATACGGCTCTTTACTCACCTCTTCAGGAAGACCATGACCACTGTA
>JBJTWB010000243.1:0-17683 GCA_046081505.1 Bacteroidota bacterium
GAAATGCCGCTTGATTCAGTTGATATTCTTGAACTTTTCAAAACGCATTGTGGCATTCCATACGTTTGGGGAGGAAAATCTTTTTTTGGCCTGGATTGCAGCGGTCTAGTTCAAATCTATTTTCGATGTTTAGGTATTGAACTCCCGAGAGATGCCTACCAGCAAGCCAACATAGGAACCACCATTCATCTACTCGAAGAGTCGCAAACCAACGACCTTGCATTTTTTGATAATGCCGAAGGAAAAATTACGCACGTAGGTATCGTCATTCGCAATATGGATCATTTCTCAATTCTTCATGCAAGCGGGGAACTTCGAATAGATGCCTTGGATTATCACGGCGTTCATAAAAAAAACGCAGGCTATTCACATAGCCTGCGTCTCATTCAACGTATACTTATTTAGTTCGATTCAAATGCCTGCTGAATAAGCTGCACCACATGTGCGCGATGAGCCTTAGTCATGGCATTCCCTGCAACATTAGAAGCTTCAAGTTTCTCTATTCGCTTTAATTCAGCTTTCATCATGCTGACACTCGCATGATCGTATGCCATTTTCTCATCAAAACATCTCGAAAGTCGCTTCACATATTCGATTTGTAAATTTTGACGAGCAGTGTTCACATCTGTTTTCAAATCAGATTGAAAAATAGCATTGGTCAAGTCAGTCATCACCTCGTCCAAAGAATAGGTGTTACCATATACCTCACTATCCAAAATACGGGTAAGAACATTCGGATGCAAGAGCTGATTCAAACATTCCTTCTGCATATTCAATAAACGCTGATGAATATTTGGATCTTCATTCTCGCTAAAATGACTAAACCCTCTTCGTTTCTCTAACAGGTATGCATAAACGGGAACCGCCTCTTTCCAAACTTCTGCTGCAAATGCATATTTTTCAAGAGCTTTCATTGCCGCGCGTTGAGTCGCTTCTGCTACAGGTTCCAATGGTTTTTCTGTTGCACCTTGTCCAACAAATGCACGATTAAAATGCACTCCACCAATTTGTCTTGTCATGACGCGTGTTTGAACCGCATATTCACCAGTAACCACATTGAATGCTTGAAGTAAGTCTGCGTAACTTTCATTGTTCGTTACCAATTTATCTTTCAAACCAGGTAAAACAGTTTTTACCAATTCACAACGCTCGGCGCCATATTGAACCGGATCACTCGACAAATCAAAAATATTTACGTCGGGATCAATACCTCTTCCGCTTGAACGCATATCATCAGCATCATTGCCATATGCGAGCTGATGCTCTGTGCTTCTTTTGGTAATCTCAAACAACCGCTTTTGCTCCAACTCTTCATTCTCAAGACTCGGGCTGTATCCATATTCAATGACCCATTTGTCATAAGGTCCAACTTTAACATCGCAATACAACCCTTGTTCTTTTGGATTTATCTGATAATTGAATGCGGGATACTCCATCACCGAATTCGCCAACCCTTCCTTTTTCACCTTCTCTACATTCTTTATGTCGGCAACACTGTGCAACGTTGACGCACGCATGTTATGGGTTAAACCAAGGGTGTGCCCCACTTCGTGCAGAACCAAACGGTAAAGCATTTGCTTCACTATCTCCTCCTTCTCCAATTCTGAAGCGCCAAGAACATTGGCTGCAGCAGAACCAAAAACCAGTTGCTGATTACTCATGGAAGCTGCCATACACAAAAACGGATTCCGAGCACCATTTCTATTGAGCACTTCTACTTGCTCGTCTGTCAACATATTCGCGGACTTGAAAGCCTGATCCATATACACACGATTGGTCAAAGCTACCCACTCCAACATGATATCAGCTCCTAAAATTTCACCTGTGCGTGGGTTTACAAAACTTGGACCATAGCCTCCAAAAGGAGGTGCCGGCGTTGATGTCCATCTTAGTACATTATAACGAATATCTCCAGCATCCCACGTAGCGTCATCGGGCTGTTCGAAGCATACAACTGCATTTTTAAAACCTGCGTATTCGAAAGCTTCATTCCATCTTTCCACGGCATCTTTTATGATTGGACGAAACTCTTTTGGAGTTGTGTTTTCCATCCAAAAAGTAATTGGCTTTACCGGTTCGCTGAGCTTTGCATTGGCATCTTTTTTCTGTAAATCCCATCTGTGAATAACATCTCTCCAAGGGGTAGATGAAGCCACGGTCATATCATTTACTTGAGTTGTAAAATACCCTACGCGCGGATCATCATAGCGAGGTTTGAAATTGTTTTTTGGAACCGAAACGAATGCATGCTGGTATCGAACTGAGATAAACCTTCCGTCCTCAATAGCGCTTCCCCCTGCTCCAGGTGTTGCCGTTTCATAGACATAATCAACAACAACCTCTGCGTTTTCAGTGTAGGTTTTGATTGAAATAACTTTCGATTTTTCCTTACTCAAAGACCCTAAGACTGGATCAGCCCCGCGTGGTCCTTGAAACTTCACCAACTGCAGTTTTTCAGATAAAAAAAGTGCATCGCCATCTATCAACATCGATAATCCATCTTTGCTTACCACTTCAATTTTCTCGGATGCTAAAACTGGATGATTAATATTTGCTTCTGCGGCTTTTGAAATAGCATTGTTGGGATCGAAATAAAAATTCACATTGGTTTGACGAATTTCTATGCGTTCATAGTTTTTATGAAACGTTACAATCTTCGAATCACCGTAGGCTCCTCGGTGGTAGCCCGATTCAGCCGGCGCATTTTCAATATAATTGAAATAAATAACCTCTTGATCAAGCTGTTCTTTGCGAACTTCAAAATAGGTCTTACCTGTTACTGTGTCCGTGTAAAAATTGAATAGTCCTTCTTTCTTTTTGCATTTTTTAATCAAGTCGGTGTATTTATCTTCCACCTTCTTTTCGGTTGGTGGTGGCGGATCTTTCTTCTTCTTGAATGGTTCATTGTTCGCAAGAACAAACGTGGCGCTCACCACTGTTAAAGCAACGAGTATAAGTTTTAATTTCATAACATTTATTGTTGAGACACGAAGATAATTTGAATTACCTTTGCACACTGCTGAATTTAACAACTAAATGGAAGGTCGACCGTGCAATTTGAACTCACCAAAGAACTATTGGCGGACCTGCGCAAGTGGATAGGCGACGGGAAGGACACTTCTTTACATGAATTTACCAAAGATTTGCATCCTGCAGATATTGCAGAGATCATGAATGCCTTGCGCATTGATGAAGGTGTTTATCTGTACCGCATTCTCGACGAAGAAAGAGCCGCAGAGGTGATGCTGGAGCTCGACGAAGATGTCCAAGAACAAATCCTTTCGAATCTAACTTCACGTGAGATTGCAGAGGAATTGATTGAAAATATTGATTCAGATGATGCTGCAGACGTACTCTCCGGATTAAGCGAAGAAAAGCAGGAAGAAGTCATTGCATTGCTTGAAGATACTGATCAAGCCAATGACATCAAAGATCTCTTAACCTACGAAGAAGGAACAGCTGGTGCGCTTATGGCTGTGGAAATGGTAAAAGTTCAAGCCCAATGGACCGTTGCACAAGCCATTCGCGAAATGAGAAAACAAGCAGAGGACTTGGATAACATCTACACCATTTATGTGGTCAATGACCAAGATCAATTGTTGGGCACGCTTTCCATGAAAACATTGATTTTTGCAAGCGCTAGCATGCGCACAACAATCAAAGAGCTTTACAAAGAGAGTAAAGTGCGATTTGTAAATTACGACACTGCAGCCGAAGAGGTCGTTCGGGTGATGCAAAAATATGACCTTGTAGTTATACCTGTTCTAGATGATGATGAGCGATTAATTGGCAGAATTACCATTGATGATATGGTTGATGTCATGCAAGAAGAAGCGGACCGTGACTACCAACTTGCAAGTGGTATCTCTGAAGACGTTGAAAGTAGTGACAGTATTTGGACACTAACCCGAGCTCGACTACCATGGCTATTGATCGGAATGATTGGGGGAATGAGCAGTGCATACATCATTGGCGTTTTTGACATCACACAAAACCCAGCTATGGCCATTTTCATGCCCCTCATTGCTGCAACCGGTGGAAATGTTGGGGTTCAGTCTGCTGCGCTTGTTGTAAAAGCTTTGGCTAATCAAAGTGCATTAGACGAAACCGTTTGGCAAAAATTAGTTAAAGAATTCGGGGTTGGACTTTTAAACGCCACTGTATGTAGTTTGATTTTATTCGCGGCTAGTCAACTTTTTCATTTTGAATTGATGCTCAGTTTAACGGCCTCCATAGCGTTGTTCAGTGTTATCATTTTCGCGAGTCTAAGCGGCACCTTTATTCCATTAATGCTGAACAAGGTAAAAATTGATCCCGCCCTTGCAACAGGCCCCTTCATTACAACAGCAAACGATATTCTTGGACTTATCATTTACTTCAGTGTGGGACATTACTTCTTAAGTCACTACAGCAATTTACCATTGTCTCTTTTCTAATGCGAAAAGTTATTTTTTTAGATACCGTTCATTCGTGCTTGGAAGATGCACTCACAGAACACGGATTTCTTTGTATTCACCGATACAAGGAAAATATTTCTGAGTTGAGTGAAGAACTTCAAGATGCTTTTGGGATAGTTCTACGAAGTAGGTTAAGTATTGATTCAGCATTTTTAAATCAGGCATCACAACTCAAATTTGTTGCCCGATCAGGAAGTGGTTTGGAAAATATTGATCTGCAAGAATGCAAAAACCGGGGAATTGAAGTCATCTCCTCTCCAGAAGGGAATGCAGACGCTGTTGGTGAACACTGTCTCGGCCTTTTATTAGCACTAACGAATAAAATTCCCCACGCCAATTCAAGTGTTCGACATTTCGAATGGGAACGTGAAATGCATCGTGGATTCGAATTGAAAGAAAAAACCATTGGTATCATTGGATACGGACACATGGGAAAAGCCTTCGCAAAAAGACTTTCAGGGTTCGGTTGCGAAGTTTTAGCTCATGACAAGTATTTAAAAAACTTTAGTGACAACTATGCTGAAGAAGCAACATTAGATACGCTTTTTGAAAAATCAGATGTGGTTTCAATTCACCTGCCATTGAGTCAAGAGACGCATGGTTATGTCAATACATTTTTTTTGAATCAATTCAAAAAAAACATCGTTCTTTTAAATACAGCTAGAGGGAATCACATTGTTGCAAAAGATCTCATTTTGGCCTTAGAAATGGGAAAAATTACCCACTGTGGTTTGGACGTTCTGCCTTTCGAAAAAAAATCTTTGGAATCATTGAACCCATCGCATGAATTTGATCAACTTCTACAATTTCAAAATGTAATTTTCACTCCTCATGTAGCCGGTTGGACCAACGAAAGTTATATCAAACTATCTCAAGTGTTGGCCAATAAAATTCTTACTATTTACGGCTGAGAGGTTAAACATCGTTGACGCTCAGAATCCCATTTGGAACGCTGTTGTTTGCTGTATGACTTATCGAACTCAATGCGTTCTGATTTCCCTGAATACATGCATCGAGCGAATGGCTCTTCTTGCAAAGCACTTGAAAAATTTGGAAGAGACTCTTCCATACTTACAGTTAAATCTAAGACAAAACCAAGGTCCCATTGATCATCAGGGACATTGCCAGTAACAACCTCAAGTTTTTTAGACAGGTAGCCAGGCTTTTGAAAGGTGATGTGATAAAGACCGTCAGGACGAAGAAAAAACTCGAAATGGCCATGATCATCAAACGTATTCATTGAATAGGTTAACTTCTCTGCAGCAATAAGCTCAATCTTTATAGTTGTTGGAAGTTCAGTGCCTGTCTGATTGTGTTCAGTCAATCCGGTTATGTAGACCAGTTTAGAGTTGGTAGGATCTGCTGACAACCAACTTGGAATTTGCGCTTGAGTAGTGAACACAAGCGATAAAAACAGCATAAACAAATTGAATTTCATAGCGTTAAAGTATAGCTTTATTAATTGAAATCCAAAACCATGCAACTTTTATTCGACACGATCCGTTTCCGAATCTTTTCCTCGTCTAAGAGCCGCATAGCTTCGTACAGCAAAAGTTATTATCAGGGCAATTCCAACAATACTCAACACTCCCCAAACCCAAGACAATTCGTCTTTTCGAACAACCAAGAAAACG
Organism: Bacteroidota bacterium; assembly: GCA_046081505.1. GTDB lineage: Bacteria > Bacteroidota > Bacteroidia > Flavobacteriales_D > Sanyastnellaceae > CAIZGX01. The sequence goes on from JBJTWB010000243.1 coordinate 6,092, forward strand.
ACAGAGATAAGGACCAGTGTTGAAACCTCATTCAAAAATCTCAATGTAATGGGCTTGTATGAATTTCTTCCTTCGTACATGGCTTTAAAAATCCGATGTCCCCAAAAATGATACGCAACCAAAATAGCCACGAAAAAAAGCTTCACAATCATCCATGGCTGTGACAAAAGAACGGGATTCATCCATAACAAAGCCAATCCAAAAAGCACTGTTAATATTCCGCCTGGCCAAGTGATAATATACCAGAGTCTCCACTGCATAATTCGGTATTGTTTCACCAAAATATTTCGCTCCAACTCCTCCTTTTCCTCAGCTTCAGCTTGATAAACAAAAAGTCTGAACATATAGAATAAACCTGCAAACCAAGTTACCATGAAAATAATATGTAACGCCTTAATTGTTTCCATCAATCAAAAAGAGCTTTAAGTTCGGTTGCCTCTTCAGGCTTCATTTTCCCCGCAAGAATTAAACGCAATTGCCTTCTTCGCAACGCACCTTCAAAACGCTTGATTTCCTCTTCAGATTCAGGCAAAACTTCAGGAACATCAATAGGGCTTCCCAATTGGTCTACAGCAACGAATGTATAAATTGCCTCATTGCATTTGATTCGCTCTCCGGTTGTATGATGCTCAACATATATATCCATGAATACTTCCATTGATGTGGCAAAACTCCGAGAAACTTTGGCTTCTATAATGACAATATCGCCCAATTTAATCGGATGCTGAAAACTTACATTGTTCACCGCCGCAGTCACAACCACGCGTTTGCAAAGTCTATGTGCGGAAATAGCTGAGGCAATGTCTAGCCAATTCAATAATTGCCCCCCCATGAGATTACCCAATGTATTGGTGTTTTCTGGAAGAACCAAGTGCGTAGACAGCGTTAATGTACTTGAAGCCGGAACTTTCTTCATTCTTTTTGTTTTTGCAAATGTAACACCGCTTCATAGACATCTGCCGCTTGAATTACATCAATACATTTATTATTCATACCGTATTTACAGCGGTTGCCCAATTTTGAACACGGACGCAATGTTCGTTTTGACTGAATTGTAACGGTATGCAAGTTCGCACCAACCATTCCCTTCCCTCGAAAAACGTGCATACCTAATGTAGGAGTTGTGCATCCCCACAGAGAAATAATATTTTTCTTCAACGCTGCTGCAATGTGCATCATTCCTGTATCTCCGGTTATAACTACTTCCGAATTGGCTACGATCTGTGCACTCTGAAAAACAGAGCATTTACCTATTAAATTCAATTGGTTATTCTCCAGTTCAAATGGATACTCATCTTCTTTCCCACCAATGAGAACAACACGTTGATCTTTCAACAATCTTAATAAATCTTGAAATCGCTCAGGACTCCATTTTTTACCTTCATGCGCACCCCCTACAACCAACACCAAAGCATTTTCTGTAACATGGTCAAAGGGCACAACCTGGTCTATATCGTTTTCTTTAGGCATGAAAAAATCTAGTCCTTCATTATCTATTTCTAATTCCAATGAATCAAAAACCTGAATATACCTTTGAACAATATGAGGAATTTGAATACTATGAATATTAAAAACAACTTGAAACCATTTTTTTACATTATGCTTTTCAAGTTTCTGACTCGCAACTCTTAGGGCAGAGACAAGTGCATTACTCTTGCTATTGTTTTGTAAATCTGCAACAAAATCAAACGATTCATTTTGCAGTTTCTCCATGAGTTCCAAGCCACTGCCTGAAGTTTCCCAAACTTTATTGATGTACGGATTTTTGCTGTGAATAAAGGCAAAATTCGATTTCACCAAAACGTGAATTTCAATTTCAGGGTATTTCAATTTTAAACAACGGTAAACCGGTGATGTGAGAACAATATCTCCCATGCTTGAATATCGAACAATTAAAATTTTCCTGACCTTCACGGCACGCAAGTTACAATGAAACATCGGTTAACTTTGCAACATGATTATAGACACACACTGCCACTTATACCTTGAACAATTTCATCACGACATAGACCATGTAATAGCGAACGCTATTTCCAACGACGTAAAGCGCATTTTACTTCCCAATATTGATTTGAATACCATTCCAGATATGCTCAAGCTGTGCGAAAAACAACCGGAATTATTTCGCGCCATGATTGGACTTCATCCATGCGATGTAACCCCGGAGTACCCTCAGATCTTGGAAACCATGAAGCCATACCTTTCAAATAAAAACGTAATTGCCATTGGTGAAACAGGTATTGATTTGCATTGGGAAAAAGAAACTTTAGGAATACAAATTGAAAGTTTTGAGATTCAAATTGAATGGGCCAAATCCTTCAATCTTCCCATAGTTATTCATGCAAGAGAATCATTCCAAGAAATATTTGATGTTTTAAAACAACATGACAGCCCAGAGTTGAGCGGGGTTTTTCATTGCTTCACTGGAGGAAAAAAAGAGGTGGAAGAAATCATGAGCTTCAACAATTTTTATTTCGGAATAGGCGGAAATAGTACTTATCCAAAAAAAAATTATGGAAATATCTTGACTGAAATTCCCCGAAATCGTATTGTTTTGGAAACAGACGCCCCATTCCTATCACCCGTTCCAAACAGAGGAAAAAGAAACGAACCACAATTTATTAAGTACACCGCTGAATTTGTTTCAAATGCACTGGGTCTTGATTTGGACGAGTTAGCTCAATTAACTTCCAAAAACGCAATTGACCTCTTCGGCCAAGGCATTGCTTAATTCCAAAAGAGAAAAAAAACCTATAAAAAAAAGCCCGATTAAATCGGGCTTTTTGTGGGAGTTACTGGATTCGAACCAGTGACCCTCTGCTTGTAAGGCAGATGCTCTGAACCAGCTGAGCTAAACTCCCAATAGTTTTCGGGAGTGCAAATATACAATTCTTGTTTTATTCCCCAAAAAAAATTATTCTTTTTCTGAATCTTCAGAATCAACCACCTCTTCAAATTCAACTAAGCCATTCTTTTTCAATAAATTAAACCAAGTGAAAAGTTTCTTAATGTCACTTTCATATACACGGTCTTGATCAAAATCGGGTAATGTCTTTTTGAATTCTTCTCGAATAGCCTGCCCAGACAGTTTGTTATCTGGACCTTCGTTGGGATACACTTCAACCATTTTTTTCAAAACATCACGAAGTGGTATATCTTCTTCGTAAGTGAACATGCTTATATCAGCAAGTGTGCTTACTTTTTGTGTACTTAAAATGGGAGTGCGTTTACCATCCAAAAGAGATTCCGCTACTACTGCTGATTTACCAGCAGATATTACTTTGAATAAGCCTGGTTTTCCAGACACACTAATAATTTTTTCTAATTCAGTCGCCATAATTTTTTATAGTTGAAGGATGGCAAATCTAATGGATTTTCAAATTACCTTGGCAACATGAAGTCGAACATTCTTATTATTTATACCGGCGGAACAATTGGCATGTGGGAAGATTTAGAGACCGGCTCACTTACTCCATTAAATTTCAGTGATTTGACAAAACACCTGCCTGAAATCAAAGCCATGAAAATAAATTGGGAGGGAGTATCAATTAAGGAACCCATTGACTCTGCTCAATTGACTCCAACGGTCTGGAAGGAGTTGGTTTCAATCATAGCAAAGAATGAATCCAAATTCGATGGATTTGTAATTCTACACGGAACAGATACCATGGCGTATACAGCCTCAGCTTTGAGTTTTATGATTCAAGGATTAAACAAACCCATTATCATTACTGGCTCTCAATTACCAATGGGCCGACTAAGAACAGACGGAAAAGAAAATTTTATTACCGCAATGGAAATCGCTTCAATGAAAGAAGGTGGTGAACCCGTTGTTCAGGAAGTTGCCATTTGTTTTGGTGATCGGCTCATGCGAGGTAACAGGTCATGGAAATCGAACACCGAAATATTCAACGCCATTGAATCGCCAAACTTCCCAAGTTTGGCACAAATTGGCACACATATCTTTTTTGAAAGGGAGCTTCTTCTTCGTTCTAAACTTGAAAAGAAATTTCATTGTGATATGGTTGAAGGTGTTGGTGTTTTAAAACTTTATCCTGGAATTCTTGCTTCATCCATAGAATATGCCTTGTCGCGACCCAACATGAAAGTTTGCATCATTGAATCATTCGGCGCGGGGAATGTTCCAAGTGACACTGCATTTTTAGATGTGTTCAAATCTGCCATTTCCAGGGGAGTTTCAATTGTCAATATTTCCCAATGTAAAAAAGGTCGGGTTGATTCTTCGCTGTACAAAACAGGTCAAAAATTTGAAGAGGTGGGTGCTGTTTTTGCTGCCGACCTCACTTTTGAAGCAGCTATAACTAAAAGCATGTATCTCCTTTCTTTGGGGTATACTGGTGATTTATTTAAAACTAAATTATTAGAGCCCATTTCGGGGGAAATCACAACGTAACTTAAATTGAGAAATCTTTAAAACCACCTCGATCATTTCAGATTTTCTCAATGTATTTCCATACCATTAAACGAATAGAATATTGTTTACAAGTTGCATTGCCTAAATTTGCTGCAATGCTGCGATTCATTTGCTCTTTAGTTCTCATACTTCCAAGTTTATGTTTTGGACAATACACTTTGAATGGAAGTGCTCTATCAAATGGAAACACTTGCTTTTCTGTAACACCAAATTCTTCATGGCAATTGGGATCCATTTGGAATAACACAGCCATAGACCTCAGTACCAATTTCGATATTCAATTCACAATGAATCTCGGAAATCAAGATGGAAACGGTGCAGACGGAATTGTTTTCGTTATGCAGCAACAGGGTCTAAGCGCAATTGGGTCCTCTGGCTCTGGACTTGGTTTTCAAGGTCTATCGCCATCTATTGGAATTGAGTTTGACACCTTTCAAAACAATATTCCCAGCGACCCTTTGAATAATTCAAATGACCCATTTGCAGATCATTTAGCCATTTTCAAAAACGGCATTGTGAACCATTCCTCTCCAAACCAATTGGCAGGACCAGTGAACATCTCAGCTACAAACATTAACATTGAAGATGGATTAAATCATAACGTTAGAATAGTTTGGAATGCGACAACATTTGTATTACAAATCTTCATTGATTGCACTTTACGCTTGAGCCTAAATCAAAATTTAATTACTTCAACTTTCAACGGAAACCCAATTGTTTACTGGGGTTTCACGGGAAGCACTGGAGGGCTATTTAACAACCAAACGGTATGCTTGCCCACCACTACACAAGGGGAAATTACGCTTCCTCCAGTTTGTCCGGGAAGTCCAGTCTCATTATCCGCTCCCTCCAATGCATACACAAATCTTTCTTGGGAGCCATCTAATTTGGTTGCCACTGCAAATGCCACAAATACCACGGCAATCATAAACGAAAACACAAGCTTTTTTTTGACGTTTGACGACGTTTGTGGAAACACATATGCTTACACCTATTTGGCCTCTGTAACTCCAGGACTGCAGATCACCCTGCCAACAGATACCAGCTTATGCGTTGGAGAACAAATTCAGATTGAAGCACAAATAAATGGTTCCTACTCCAACTTCACTTGGTACGGAACACCAGGTGCCAGCCTTTTCCCGAACAACACCTTATCTCCAATTGTATCTGGAGCTGGTAATTACCAAATATTCGTGGAGTCTACGAACGGATGCACATATTCCGAAACCTTTTCAATTACAAACTTACCAACTCCGAATGTGGTTTGGCCGGCAATAACCACGTTCTGTCCAGACAGCACGTTTATCTTAACTCCAGAAATAAATGCAGAATTTTGGACATGGGAAAACGGAGGTCAATCTCCGACATTCGAATTAATAAGTTCAGATACCGTTTTTATCACCATACAAACAGGTGAATGCATTTCATTCGATTCTATTTTCATAGAGCAACTGCAAATACCTGCTGTTGATTTGGGGCCAGATCAAACACTTTGTCTTGGAGAATCAGTTACGTTAAACACACCCATTCCTGGTGTTTGGAACAACGCCCTTTTATCGAATGCATATACCGTAAATACCTCAAACACCATCACTTTTAATGCAACCGTGCAGGGCTGTCCAATACGGGATACAGTTCTCGTAAACTTTCAAAATCCGCCAAGTATAAATCTTGGTAGTGATACCGTTTTATGCGGTGGAACATCCCTATTGCTCACTACAGAAGTGCCAGGTATTTGGAACAACTCAATACAGAATAACCAATTCAATGTGAATGCAGCAGGAACGTATACTTTTTTGTTCGATAACGGAATTTGCCAAGTTTCTGATGAGATAGTTATTGGATATGTTCCATACTTGCAAGAGATTTTACCTGACACCATTGACCGATGTCTTGGTGAACAGATAATCCTCAACGGCACACAAAACACTGCAACAAATTACGTTTGGTCAAATGGAATAACAGAACCCGAGCAAATCATAACCCAATCTGGTGTCTACACTCTAAACACCAGCAATTCATGCGAAACAATAAATGAATCAGTATTTATTCATTTTTCAAGTTGTGAACATACGCTTTGGATACCAAACGCATTCACGCCAAATGGTGATGGCGATAATGATGTTTGGGCACCTCAATTCTCAGAAATGATTTCACTCGACATACGTATTTATGATCGATGGGGAACGCTTGTCTTTCGGGGCGATGAAACAAATTTTGTTTGGAGCGGTAATGTGAGAAATGGGAATCACATAGCACAAGATGGAGCTTATATCTTCGCCATCCGATACGCCACTAATTTCGATGTGGTCGAAGAAATTCGCGGACATCTCATACTGTTTCGTTAGCCCTTTTTTCCTTTAAGCCAGGCGAAACAAAGCGGAACAGCAAAAATAACAACGGTCAAAACAGTTGTTAAAATCTCACCAGGAACCATTTCATGTGCTTGTCCACTCATGTGTGGTTTTCCTTCCATGAAAATAGAAAAAGCATGCTCTGGAGAGTAGTGGGTAAATAATGAGATTCCTAATTTCAACCCCAAAACAAATATGACCAAATAGGCATTGAATTCAAGAAATGGATATTTCTCCATCAACTTTACAAACGCCTGGGCTACGAAGCGCATTGCCAAAATCCCAATGAATACACCAATCCAAATTAAAAGTAAATTAGGACTAAACGCCACAGCTGCAAAAACGTTATCAAGGCTAAAAGCTAAATCCATAATTTCAACCATTAGAACCGTTGACCAAAAAGGGCCTAAAAATCGGAACCAACTTTTTTTGTGTGTAACCTCAGATTCATGTGATATTTCATCTCCTTTTTTTCTGAATTTCCGAACAAAATAACTCACGCTTAAATACAGCAAATACATCCCACCAAGAACTTTCAACCACCAAAATTGCAATAAAAAAGACGCAAGCAAAAGGCAAACTCCACGAAATACATATGCGCCAATTATGCCATATTTTAAAGCTTTGGATCGCTGACTTTCGGGAAGATCTAAAACCATTGTAGCCAAAACTGCTGCATTATCGACAGACAACAAACTTTCAATAACAATGAGGTTAAGCACGACCATCAGAGATGGAAATGGATGAGCTACAATGTCGTTCCAATATTCAAGCATGCGGCAAATCTAATGATAAATGCACATGTGAATTTCGAATAATCCGAATTTCCATCAACCGTTAGTAACAAGCATTTTTACAAGAAAAAAAATGAAACGAATGACACATGAAATGAAATTGAGTCTCTTCCTTTGGCTTACACTTTTTTTTCTTGGTTTTTTAGGGAAATCAAATTTACCCGAAGCAGAATTGAAAATCACCGCCATTTACGAGCATCCGGATTCAACAAATACGGCATCTTCTGATGAAATGTATGACATGCAGAGACCAATCAAATCAAATAACGAGAAAAAATTCATAAAAAAAATAAACCTCAACCTTTGTGATACCAGTGAACTTAGATCGCTTTACATCAATTCACGATGGGCAAATAAAATCATAGAATTCAGAACTGCACTCGGTGGATATTATCACATCAATCAATTGATGGACATTTACGGGTTCCCGGAATTCTTTTTTGAAAAGCTGTACTACCAGAGTATCATTTCACCTTCTGAAATTTCAGCCCTTGGAATAAATGAAAAATCAGAGATTGAACTCATGCTCCACCCCTATCTTTCTAAAAAAGATTGTCATGCCATTGTGAACTATAGAAGAGAACATGGCCATTATTCGTCGGTAAATGACTTATTTCAAATCAAAACCATTGATAGTCTTACCATCAAAAAAATTGAACCTTATCTTGCGAAAGATTTCATAAAAAAATGACTCTCCAAGAACACGTTTTTTCACTTTTGAAAGATATTCCCGACTTCCCGAAACCCGGAATTGTTTTCAAAGACATCATGCCTCTCTTTCGTGATCCAATTCTAACCAAAGAGATTGCAAAAGCAATGGCAAAACAAGTTGAGCATTTGAGGCCTGATGTTATAGCGGGAATAGAGAGCCGTGGCTTTTTGCTTGGACCTCTCATTGCTCAGGAATTGGACATTCCATTTATCTGTGTGAGAAAAAAGGGTAAATTACCCGGCCGAACAATTTCGGTTTCTTATGAATTGGAATACGGAAATGCGGAAATTGAAATTCAAGAACATGCCGTGAAAACGGGCGATCGAATTCTTATCCATGATGATGTTTTGGCAACAGGAGGAACCGCTGAGGCGAGTAAATTACTTTTTGAAAAAGCCAGTGCGAACGTAATTGGATACCTTTTCCTTCTTGAGATTAAATTCCTCGGAGGTGCAAAAAAAATTCATTGTACAGGACAAAGTGTGCATACTTTTGTGACCGTTTAAAACAGCAACCATGAACTTCAGAACAGAAGAAAGCGAAGCAATGATCTCGCAAATGGTGCGCGACTTCGCAGAGAAGGAAATCCGTCCAAACGTAATGGATTGGGATGAGCGCCAACATTTCCCACGGGAGTTATTTTCTAAAATGGGTGAACTGGGACTCATGGGAGTTTTAGTTCCAAGCGCATACGGCGGAGCAGGCCTCGGTTATTACGAATACATCACGGTCATTTCGGAAATTGCACAAATCTGTGGCTCAATTGGTTTAAGTGTTGCCGCACACAATTCGCTGTGCACCAATCATATTTTAGAATTCGGAAACGAAGAACAAAAATTAAAATACCTGCCAAAACTCGCGTCAGGCGAATGGGTTGGCGCATGGGGGCTCACAGAAGCGAATACTGGTTCTGATGCAATGCGCATGAAATGCACCGCTGTAAAGGATGGAGAGTATTGGATCATTAACGGCACCAAGAATTGGATTACCCATGGTATAAGTGGAGAAGTTGCGGTTGTTTTGGTCAGAACCGGAGAGTTGCTTGACTCAAAAGGAATAACTGCATTTATTGTAGAAAGGGACACACCAGGCTTCAGAGGAGGAAAAAAAGAGAATAAGTTGGGTATGCGAGCCAGCGAGACGGCTGAACTCATTTTTGAAGATTGTAGAATTCATGAAAGCCAAATTCTGGGTCAAGTTGGCGATGGTTTTTATCAAGCCATGAAAATTTTAGACGGTGGAAGAATCAGTATTGGAGCGCTTTCACTAGGTATTGCAAAGGGAGCATTCAAAGCGGCTGTGCAATATGCGAAAGAGCGGGAACAGTTCGGAAAACCCATTGCTCAATTTCAAGCCATTGCGTTTAAATTGGCCGATATGCAGGTTGAAATTGAGGCTTCTGAAATGCTCTTGCTTCAGGCTGCGCATCTAAAAAACAATAAAAAGAAAGTTACAAAAGAAGGTGCCATGGCGAAGTACTTCTCTAGTGAAGTTGCGGTGAGGGTGAGTACAGATGCTGTTCAAGTATTTGGTGGATATGGCTACACCAAAGACTTTCCTGTAGAGAAATTTTACAGAGACAGTAAGTTATGTACCATTGGTGAAGGAACTTCAGAGATACAAAAACTAGTCATTTCAAGAGAAATTCTAAAATAATATTTGGTTTTTCCGAATTTAGAATTACTTTTGTCGCCCATTAAAAGAAAGAACAATGTTAATTATACCCGTTAAAGAAGGCGAAAGCATCGATAAAGCACTTAAGAAGTTCAAAAAGAAATTTGAGCGTACAGGTGTAGTAAAAGAACTTCGTAGTCGTCAGCAGTTCACAAAGAAAAGTGTAAGACGTCGTGAAGAGGTAAAGAAGGCCGTATACATTGGCCAACTTCGCGCTGCTGAACAATAAGAATTGAAAACTCTCAACAAAAGCCTTGGAATTCCAAGGCTTTTTTCGTTTATTCGTTCAGATGAATGTGGAAAGTTTCAAATCATACCTGGAGAGCGAAAGGCGCATGTCAAGGCATACGGTATCTGCTTACCTCAATGATTTAGTTTCATTCCAAGACTACCTGAACAAAACTTTTGAACTAGAGCTTCAGCATACCAATGCAACTCACGTTAGAAGTTGGATTGCAACGCTTATGCATGAGGGAATGAATGCTCGTAGCGTACATAGAAAATGTTCTGCTTTGTCTGCCTATTTCAGACAACTTCAAAAAAACAAAATCATTCTGTCAAATCCGTTGAAAGGAATCTCCAAGCCTAAAATTCCAAAGCGATTACCCGAAGTGCTACAAGAGCAACATGCATCAAACATGTATGCGTTGAAGGAAGATCACGAAACCGTACATGCGGCTTTCATATTACAACTATTCTACGAAACAGGAATGCGCGTAAGTGAACTTGCTCAACTGAAGCTCAGAGATATTGATCACTCCATGAGGCAAATAAAAGTAACAGGAAAGCGCAACAAAACAAGATACATACCCGTTACTGAGGACATGCTTAAAGCCATTCGCAGCCATGTTGAAGAGAACGGTATTACCGATGCAAATTCGCCTTTATTTTTGAACAAAAGAGGCAATGCGCTCGGAAGAAGGCAGATCTATGATTTAGTTCATAAAGCATTGGGGCTCGTTACAACGCAAAAGAAAAAAAGCCCGCATGTATTGCGGCACAGTTTCGCCACTCATCTGTTGAACAATGGAGCTGGCCTAAATCATGTGAAAGAACTTTTAGGACATTCTAGTCTGAGCGCTACGCAAGTATATACCCACTTGAACAGTGATCGACTAAAAGCCATACATAAACAATTACATCCGAGAGGAAATTAAAAAAGGAGGAACACATGCAAATTACCATTCAGAGCATTCATTTTGATGCGGATCAAAAGCTTCTTGAATTCATTGAAGAAAAAACCAACAAGCTGAACACATTGCATCCATCCATTCACAAAGTAGAAATCTCATTGCGATTGGATAAAAACAGTAATCACGAAAACAAAATTGCTGAATACACGGTGAAAATTCCCAGGTCTGAATTGTTCGCAAAAAAACAATGCAAAAGCTTTGAAGAGGCTGTAGATAACTGCATTGACGCATTAAAAAAACAAGTTGAACGCAGTAAAGACAAATAATTTTTTGAAGTTTTTTGCTTTTGTAAAAAAGTTCACTACATTTGCACCCCTATTTTACGGAATAGGGGTTTGTTTTTGTAGTTCTTTGACAACGAAAATGCATGTAAAATGCCGGTGTAGCTCAGCTGGCCAGAGCAGCTGATTTGTAATCAGCTGGTCGGGGG
>JBJTWB010000244.1:0-13757 GCA_046081505.1 Bacteroidota bacterium
AGCAATGGGCATGTATTCTTTTTGAACAAAACCAATTCCGTGTTCACCACTTAAGGTTCCATTTAAAGAAACAACCAATTCAAATATTTCCTTTATAGCCTGAGGTAACTCCTCACTCCATTGCTCATCGGTCAATTGTCCTTTGAGAATATTCACATGCAAATTTCCATCACCAGCATGTCCATAGCAAACACTTTGAAAACCATATCTTGAACCTATCTCTTTTACGCCACGGAGTAAAACAGGTAATTCAAATCGAGGAACCACTGTATCCTCTTCCTTGTAAATTGAATGTGATTTTACTGCCTCTCCCACCTTCCTTCTCACCTTCCATAATTTCTCTTTCTGTTCATGATCCTCGGCAAAAAGAACTTCACCTGCCTCAAATTTTTCCAAAACAGCAAGAATCTTTTCACATTCCAACATGAGCGAAGATTCATCGGTCCCATCCACTTCAATGAGAAGGTGAGCCTCTACTCCATTCAAATCAACCTGAACATCATCTACAAACTGTAACGTAAAAGCTATTGCATCGCGTTCCATAAACTCCAAGGCACTGGGTGTAATTCCTGCTCGAAACAGGGCACTCACCGCAGCACATGCATTTTCTGCACTTGGAAACGGAGCCAAAAGTAATTTGTTAAACGGCGGAAGAGGTACAAGTTTCAACACCGCTTTTGTAATGATTCCCAGCGTTCCTTCACTGCCTACCATGAGCTGAGTGAGGTTGTATCCGGTTGAATTCTTCAACGTATTTGCTCCGGTCCAAATCACTTCACCGTTGGCCAAAACAACTTCTAAATTCAATACAAAATCTTTGGTTACACCGTATTTCACCGCATGCGGACCACCACTATTTTCTGCTAGATTTCCTCCAATGCTGCACGAACCTCTGCTCGCAGGATCTGGCGCATAGTACCATCCTTTTTTTGCACACTCCTCTTGCAGAACCTGCGTTATAACTGCAGGTTCTACAATCACTTGACCGTTGTTTTCGTCTATGGAAATTATTTTGTTCAATCGTTCTAAACTCAATCCAACACCTCCATGAACACACAACGCACCACCACTTAAACCGGTTAAGGCACCTAAAGCTGTTACCGGAATTTTTTCAGCATTACAATATTTCAGTATCGATGCAATTTCATTTGTATTGTCGGGAAGTAAAACCACATCTGCTGGAAAGACATAATTCTCTGTTTCATCTGAAGCATAGTCGAGCCTCTCTTCCTCACTTATCTTAACTTGTTCAGGTTGAAGAAGTCCTAAAAAAAATTGGAGTTGTTCAGGATTTATCATACCCGCAATATTCATCGATTTTCAGTCTGAATGACTTAACACGAACATAAAAATTCACTTTTCAATGTTTGCTTCTTTGCTTTCTGATGTATCTTGCGACAAAATATTAATCAATTAAAATGAAAAAATTTCTTTTTTTAGCTGCTGTGGTAGCACTTGCATCTTGTCACGATCCAAAGAAAGATGCTGAAAAAATTTGTGGACTTTTAAAAGAAAAGTCTGAAGCTTTAAAGTCTGGTAACGATATTTCTTTAGCTGTAGCTCAAAGTCAAATCGACGCATACATGGACGAAGCAAAAAAGAACTATGATGGCGATAAATTAAAAGAATTTGAAGGTGCATTAAAGCCATGTCAAGATGAGGCTGCTGCTGCTGAAATTGCTGTTGATGCCAAGAAATTGTGTGACATGTATATACAATACATGGATGCAGAAGTGTCAAATGACACCATCAAAGCTTTAGATTTACGGGGAAAGTTAGAAACTCTTCAAAAGAATCTTGAACCTAAATATAAGGAGGGTACTAAAAATTTTGAAAAATTCGAAGCAGAACTTGCTAAGTGTTTGAACTAATTTTCTGAGAATCTATTCTCAATGAAAAAGGCCCCGTTTGGGGCCTTTTTCATTTCTGAACATTGATGATAATCTGATCTTTGGGTAGTTGAACATCCGCATTACCCTCATACAAAACAGCGGTTGAAACACCAGCCGCTTGATGCGAGGTAATTGACCATTGCAAATTATTCAATCGCCACTCATCAACAAATGAAACGGCATTTCCTTGACTTCCCATGGCCACGTATTGAATAACCATGCCATTCGAGGTAATTTGTACAAATGCAGTCTTCAATTGCGGTTTCATTTCATTCTCAATAGGTGCAGCATACCAGGGCTTCTTCAAACTATCTGCGTTTAAAAATAACGACAATACATTTCGTAGATCGTTCGAATTGTATCCCAACATTTTAGTGAGCCAACAAGTTCCATTCACACACCCCGTCTCATATCGAAAAGCATAATATGCCAATACCGCTTTTTGTTCTCCCGTTAACTGGGCTAAAAACGCCTCATCTAAAATAAGTTCATGATCATCGGTTCGCTGAAAAACCAAACTACGATCTTTTCTATTGGGTAATAGTCGTTTGCAAACAATAAGCTCATTTGATCGCTCAATAACTGCCACTGTTCGATCCAAAACTGATTCTCCAAGATCAGTGCTCAATTTCAATTGCGACATAGAACTTATATCGCATTTCCAACTCAACTGACCATCAGTACTTTTGAGCTGAATAGAACTCCAATCGGCATTGGGCTCATATCTTCCTAAAAAAGTTTTAACACCTTCCTTAGAACCTAACTTTTTAGTATACAGATAGAAAGAGCTATCTTGTTTAAGTTTTAATTGATAAGTAAAACCACCGTCGTTCGTCCAGAGCGTATCTTCAAAAGTGCCTACCAATTCGTTTGATTTCGATGCAACGGGTGGCGTATTCGAATTCATGCATGATTGATACATCAGTGCAGAAAGAACAAGAAAGTAAATGACCTTTTTCATGGATTCAAAAGTACAACCTGTTCATATTTTACCACCCTTCAAACGAAAATAACTTCATTGATTTCTTACTTTCGCAAGAATGGAACAATCCAATTTCGATGTAAATAATTTTGATAGTATTCGGCCATACAATGACGAAGAATTAAAGCTCGCCATTGAACGTATTCTTTTGGTGCCTGAATTCTATAAAATGATGAAATGGGTTTATCCCGGTTTAAGTAAATCAGCCATTCAACGCATGATGCGTGATGTTCGTACGGTTGATGAATTTCAGAGTGAAATTAGTGGGCCTGCATTTAAAATGGCCATTCAAACAACAACAAGTGGTTTATCTTTCACCAATTTTGAATCGTTAAGTAAAGAACACGCGTATTTGTTTTTAAGCAACCACCGTGATATTATTCTCGATAGCGCTATCTTGAACGTTAGTCTGCTGGAACAAGGATTCAAATCCACGCAAATTGCTATTGGAGATAATTTGCTTCGCCAACAAGTTATTGAAGACATTGTGCGTTCAAACAAAAATTTCATTGTTAATAGAAATGTGAGTGCAAAAGAGATTTTCTACTACAGCCAACGCCTTTCAAATTACATTTCAAATACAATAGATCAAGACAACACCTCCATTTGGATAGCACAACGTGAAGGTCGAAGTAAAGATGGTGACGATAGAACAGCTACGGGATTGTTGAAAATGTTTGCCATGAGCGGCACCAACATTGAAGATACGCTTCTTAAGTTGAACATCATACCAATGGCTGTATCATACGAATATGATCCATGCGATTTGTTAAAGACCAATGAGCTAATGCACTTAAGGCAATTTGGTGAATACGAAAAGAAATCTGGTGAAGATTTTCTCTCGATGCTCAAGGGAATCACAGGACACAAAGGTCATGTGAACATTACCATGGGAAATGCCTTAAATTCAGACATTGAGCACATGCGGTCCATTGTAAACAAAAACGAAAAGTATCGCTACCTCACAGCGGCCATAGATAAGCAAATGCATCAGATTTATCACTTATGGCCCACCAACTACATTGCATATGATCTGCTGAATGGCACCAAAGATTTCAAGGATCATTACAGTCAAATTCAAAAAATAGCGTTCGGAAATTACATTCGTGCCAATGCATTCAAACTTTCTTTGAATAGAAAGAAAACAAAACTTCCCAAAGAGAATTTTTTAAGCGTTGCGAAAGAAATTATGTTGCAGATGTATGCAAATCCTGTGTTAAACAGCAAATCGAATTAAGACGTTTTATACGACTTCATTGTTCCAGAAAACAGATCCATTCCCCGAATTTCACAATCCAATTTTCCGTTTAATGTTTTTAATTTCTTTTTAGGTCGAAGGCCAATGGCATGCAATGCCTCTGTATCACTTGAAATGATCCAAACTTCACATCCGTTGTATTGGTGCTTAAAAACGTGCCCCAACTGCTTATAAATCGCATTTAAATCATCAATCTCCATGCGTTCACCGTAGGGCGGATTAATGAAAACCACTTCATTTTCGTGTTCAATTCCATCTTCAAAAAAATCTTTTCGAACCAAATCAATACAATCCGGTTTGGGCAGCTGGGCTATATTTTTCCAGGCAACACTCAGCTGCTTCTCATCAATGTCACTGCCCCAAAGTTTTACGGTAGTATTGGAATTTATTTCATTGTGTGCTGTGTCTAATACTTCTTTCCAAATGGAATCAGAATAATTCTTCCAAGTCTGAAAATTGAATGACCGATTCAAATATTGGGCAGGCCAGTTAAAAGCCACGTAAGCAGCTTCAATCAGTAAAGTTCCAGAACCTGCAAACGGATTATAAAATGTCTTTTCACCACGCCAACCGCTTTGACGAATCATACCCGCTGCTAAGACTTCATTCATTGGAGCCTCACCCCCACTCTTTCTGTATCCGCGCTGATTCAGTGATCTTCCGCTACTATCCATGCTTATTTGCACGCGATCTCTGTTTACCAGCAAATGAATTTGAACATTTGGATTTTCAGTATCCACGTTCGGTCTAGAGCCGTACACCTTTCTTAATCGGTCTGCGATCGCATCTTTCAGCTTCAACGAAGCAAAATGAGCATGTCGAAATTGCATGGAACTCACCTGAGGGTCAATAGCGAAGGTGGTATCTTCATCTAACCATTCTTCCCAAGCAAAATTCAGCGCATTTAGATAAAACTCATCAATACTCGCAAACGAATACGCATGCACAGGAACCAATACACGCAGGGCCAAACGCGAGCAATAATTGACTTTATATAAATCTGCCAACTCGCAAGAACCTTGAACCACTCTATTCCCTTCTTTTAATTCAGTAACTCCGAGTTGTTCCAATTCTTGCTTCAACAAAAATTCAAAACCTTGTAAACACCTTACTGCGATTTGCATACGACTATCCTCCCGCCTTTTTTGCTTGGTATCCCAAATTGAGCAAGATCTGCAACACCTTTTCTCGATGGTCTCCCTGTATAATTATTTCTTGATCTTTGACGCTGCCACCAGTTCCGCATTTTGTCTTTAATAACTTTCCAAGGGCCTCTAAATCTTCATCCGTTCCAACAAAGTCTCTAACAATGGTTGCAGTTTTACCACCTCTGTGATTTTTCTCCAACCAAATCTTGAGCTTTTGTTCCTTGTTTTCAATGGGCTTCTGCTCCGCATCTTCATTGTCAAAGGCAAAATTCGGATTGGTGCTATAAACCATGCCACCAAGGTCGTCTAGTGAATTAGATTTCTTCTTGCTCATTGTCTTGTAAATTGAGTTTACTTCTCGATTTCAACGATTCAAATTCACGTTGAATATTCAAAAAAGCATAGATATCATAAATCATATGGGCAATAGCCGCAGAGATTAATCCGCTATATGCACCTAATAACCCTAATCCAATTCCCATTGACCAAAGTGCCAATCCAAATATGAGATGAGCCGAAGATTTTACACTTATATATCCATGCAAGGCAATGAATAAAAAGGCTGTAAAAAAAATACCCAGCCACGGTTGTAACATTCCACGAAACAAGATCTCCTCACCAAAACCCGCACAAAAAGACAAAAAAACAATTTCTTGCAAGGTCAACTGATACCCGCCCAACTGAATGGTAAACTTCGATTGAACTTCGTTCAGATATTCCCACTTGCTCATGAAAAAAGCCAACAAAATCATACATCCACCTCCTGCAATTCCAATTAGCACTTGAATGGCAATGTTAAACTTTCCAACCAAAACAGGAACTAAAAAAGATGTGAAATTGAATTGGTACAAAATGAATGTTATCACCAAAGGAATAAGCAGCGTAGCTATTCCCATGCGCATGAACATTTCTTTACTCAAATTCATATACACAAATGTAATGGCTGTACCTTTGTTTTATGGATTTTATTGGACAAGCATTAACGCAATATTGTGAACAACATTCATCTTCAGAATCTGAATTGCTTCAACAACTTGCCAAAGAAACTTGGCAAAAAGTTATTAATCCGCGTATGCTTAGTGGTTCACTTCAAGGTGCATACTTGAAATTCATTTCCAATTTGGTACAACCAAGAAGAATCCTAGAAATTGGAACCTACACGGGTTACAGCGCACTTTGTTTGGTAGAAGGATTAAAAGAAAATGGTGAACTTATTACGTTGGAAGAAGATGACGAACTGTCTTATTTTCATCAGAAATATTTCCCTAAACATTCCAAAGGAAAATTGATTGAGTCCAAGTATGGCGATGCAAAAAAGACCTTGAATGAACTAGACGGAGAGTTTGATCTCATTTTCATTGATGCCGACAAACAAGGTTATTTGCAGTATTGGGATTGGTGTTCGAAACATGTGAGTTCAACTGGAATCATTCTCATTGATAATGTACTTTGGAACGGAAAAGTCATACAACCTTTGGCTGATAAAGATTTAGACACGCAAGTCTTACTCGAGTTGAACAATACCATTCAAGAAAACCAGCAGTTTGAAAACGTTTTACTTCCGCTACGCGATGGTATGATGATGGTGAAAAGAAAAGACAATGAAAATCATTGAATGGTCAATTCCTGAATTCAAGACCTTTCATTTGGCCTCAAAAGCCTTGTCGCAATTAAAAGCACACGAATTCACGCATGTGCTACTACTTCCATTTTTTGAATCACAAGCATCACCGTATTGCATTACTTCGCATAACACCATAAGACCCGAATTCGGTGATTGGAGTGACTTCGCGGAATTTTGCAAAACAGCTCAGATTTTAAATCTTCATGTGGGAATTGATGTGGTGTTGAATCACATTTCACCAAAGCATATTCTTGCGAAATTCTCGACTCAAGCCTCGCCAATAAATACCAATTGGACAGACGTTTGGCAACTCAATCACACGTGCCAAGAAGTTGAAAAATATCTCGTTCATCATCTTCAACAATTGGAGAATTGTGGGGTACAATTCATTCGAGTCGATGCCGCTTACCACATTCCAATTTACCTGATTGAATTCATGAAACGTAATTTTAAATTCGATCTCATTTTAGATGATACCGTTCAACCTGAAAAATTGGCTTTTGCAGATTTTATTCTGAATCATACCTTCAGAAGTTCATTGTTAGAGAATCAAGTTTTCCCCTCATCATTTCCCTCGAAAAATGAAATTGTCTATTTCAGTAATCACGACACCATTGAAATAGCTTCGCCATATTTGGAATTCTTGCAATACGAAGCATGGATACAACACGTTTTAAATCTCAATCATCCAATACTCATGAGTCATTATGAACATGTATCACCCATGTCAACCTATTCATTTCGAAAAGGCTAATCGGATATACGAGGGTCTAGTTTTCTATAGATGAATTCGACCAATACATGAACCAGAATAAAAATTATGGCTACCCAAATTACCCCAGCCATAATAACGGGAAGATCTTGTTTTTCTAAAGCCGAATACATGAGCTGTCCAATGCCCTTCCATCCAAAAACAAATTCAACAAAAACGGCCCCAGCCAAAAGACTAGCAAACCAACCTGAAATGGCTGTTACAACGGGATTCAATGCATTGGGCAGAGCGTGTTTATAAAGTACTTTAAATTCAGATAGTCCCTTGGCTCTGGCTGTTCGAATATAATCCATCGACATCACCTCAAGCATTGAACTTCGGACCAATTGAACAATGACACTTAATGGTCTTATCATGAGCGTAATCATTGGAAGGATCATATTTGAAAAATTCACATATCGTCCCTCCCACACATCTACTTCATACCAACTTCCGGTCATGTTTAACCCCGTATAATCATGAAGCAAAACAGCACCAATCCAAGCTACCAAAATGGCTACAAAAAATGATGGACCTGAAACGCCAATTGCACTAATGAATAAAATGAAGTTGTCTAGCCAGGTTCCATGCCACTTGAATGCCCATATTCCTAGCGGAATTCCTATAATTATGCTCAATACAATACTTGCAATAGCAAGAAGTAAGGTTCCAGGAAATGACTCTGCGTACAATTCTAAAACAGATTGATCTGTTATGAAAGATCTCCCAAAAGAAGGCCACTTCAGATAAATTCCTGAATACGAGATTGAAAAAATCTGTACTCCATGAATTAATGTTGTGTCAAAATTGAAAGCACCTTGAGCATCATTTTCTTGATAATAGCCAACGGGAGAAAGATTATTCAAATATTCACAATAGCGAATCCAAGCCGTCTTATGATAGCCCAATTTAATTCTTACATTTTGCTTCACTTCCTCAGTTGCACTCTCACCAACCAGTTGCGATACAGGGTCACTACCTGTCACATTAAACAAAACGAAAACCAAGGTGACTACACCCCAAAGAATTAGAATTTGATAAGCGATTTTTTTCACAAAATTCATGCTCGAAAGTTAAAATACTTCAGAAACTCTGAATGATATGAAATTGAAACTTGTTAACGGCACGATTTTAGAAAAACTGGCACCTGTTTTCAATTAAACCCTTAATTTTGAATCATGGAAAATAAAAAAATCTGGATTTCTTGGACTTTACGCTTTCTCATTTTTGGTTTATTCGTCTTTTCAGGAATAGCAAAAATGTTCCCGATTTGGCCTTTTGAAAAACAACTCATTGATCTCGGTTTTGCAGATTGGTCTTCAGCCCCATATTTTGCTCGATTAATTATTGGTATAGAATTAACGTTGGGTATTGCCATTCTGCAGCCTCACTTTTTAAAACGACTGGTCATTCCCTCAACCATTTTATTGCTATTGGTTTTCTGCACACACTTGGCTTACCAAATGTTCATTTATGGTCCATTCAATGGTAACTGCGGTTGTTTCGGACAGATGATACCCATGACTCCGTTTGAAGCATTTGCAAAAAACATCATCACCATTGGACTTCTTGTTTGGCTCTATCGGATAGTACCAACGCAAGAAATGAAACATCGCTTTTCTATTTTATTACTCCTCTTTACTTCTTCCTGTCTATTCATGTTTATGGCGTTTCCCTTTAAACCTACTGATCCCAATTCAACTGCTGGTAGTGGGGTATCTGGGCCAATTGTAGAAGAGGAACCCCTTAAGCCCGATACGCTAAATGCTACAACAAACGGCCAAGTTGTTTCAACCGAAACCGTTGTGCCTGAGCCTCCTAAAGTAGAATCGAAATTTTCATCACTGAATATTTTCAATATCAATGGTAACAACACGAAAGTGGAAATCAACAAAGGCAAACGCATTGTATGCTTTTTTGTTCCCGGTTGTGAACATTGTCGAGAAGCGGCGAAGCAACTAACCGAATTATCAAAAGATCCCAATTTCCCCAGAGTGTATATCTATTTCATGAATGAAGAAGTCTTCCTAATAGACGAATTCTTTCAAGTTGCTGGAAAAAAATACCCATATCAAGTCATTGATGTTATTCCTTTCTGGAACCTCATGGGGAATGATAAAGAAACACCCGGAGTGCTATATTTATGGAATGGAAACATTCGAAAAGAATTCTACGGCGACCAATTTTCTTCATCTGAATTAAAGAATGCGTGTAACCTTCCGTTTCAATAAACGTCATTCCATTTCATGAGACATCTCCTTTTAATTTGCATAAGCCTTTTTCTCTATTCAGAGTCAGAGGCTTTTGTAGTTAAAGGAGTTGTTAGCGATGCTAAAAACAAGCCCTTGTATCAGGTAAATGTATACGTTCCAGGGACCTCCATTGGAGCCATTACGAATGATAAAGGTGAGTACAGCATTTCAGTCCCCACAGTTGAATGTGATATCCAATTTAGCTTGTTGGGATACAAATCAAAATTGGTGCATGTCAATTCAAATCTTGAAAAAAGAGTAGAATTGAATATTCTTTTGGAAGAAAATACCAGTGAACTGAATGCAATTACCATCAGCGCTGATAGAAAAGCATTCATCAAAAGACTCGTTCAAGGTGCCTCTGATTACCGGTCAGATTGGGAGAAAAAGACAGAAATATACAATTGCAAAATATACTCTCGCTCAACATTAGAGGTAACACGAATGATCCGAGACACAACCGATTCAACAGAAAAATCTTGGAAAGAATTAAAATCTATTGAAACCCTTTTAGAATCTGTTGCTCAAATTCATCACACCAAAAACAACATTCAAGCGCACGTGGAAGCCTATGAAGATCATGTTGTAGACCAAGATAAATTGGGGGTAAGTGTGGGAATGAATATCGAATACGGAGAGCAAGGCATTATGAGTCAGTTTTCCGGATGGGATGACCCCTATTTATTGAATAGCCCACTCTATTTTACAGATTACAATTTATTCGACAATAACATTAGCAAGAAAGAACTTGCGGATAAAATGATTGTCTCACCGCTTTCTCCTACAGCCTTTTTGAATTATAAATACGAATTGGTTGGAATTGACTCTTTATACAACCGTAAGTTTTACAAGATAAAATGTACTCCCCTCTTCAAAGAAGAGCCCACATTGAACGGAACCCTTTGGATTCAAGATACTACGTTTGTCATTGGAAAAATTGAATTGAGCATGAACAATTCTGTCATGCATACCTTCAAAGACTTCCTTTGGAAAGAATCGTTCATGCCATTGCAAGACACTTGGGTCACCTCATCGAAAGAGCTTACAACCCTTGCTACTGAAGGACGAAGTCAATATTTAGGCAAAATTAAGGTTGCATATTCCAACTACGATTTTGAACAAACTGTTCGCTACAATTTGGCAAAGAATGAAATTCAAAGTTATGCTCAAGATGCTTTAGACAGAGACTCTTGTTACTGGATCAATGAGCAGGTTGTACCCCTCGAATTAATTGAGAGAAAGCACATTCAAATGCAAGATTCTTTGCAGTTTGAAATTGACCAACCCAATTACTATGACAAAATAGATTCGGCCTACAATAAAATTACTTTTTGGGATGTGACATTGAACGGAATTGGTATTCGCAATAGAGAAAAAGGAACAGCTTATTATATAGCCCCCATCATTGGTCAACTTAACTTTTTTGGAATTGGTGGATATAGACATAACCTCAGTGGGGCATTCTCAAAAGAATTCAATAATGATTTTTATCTTGAAACTGATGGTATGATAGACTACGGTTTCAACAACAAAGATGTCCGAGGTAAAGTGGGTGTAGGCTTAACATATCTACCTCGAAAATTCGTAAGAACGTTTATACGATTTGGTGATTATTATGATCTGCTAAATGATTATGCATCGCTAACAACTTTTTTTAGTCGCTCCAACTATGTTCGCAACCAACAATTCTCTGTTGCACAACGTATGGAAATTGTGAATG
The DNA here is from genome assembly GCA_046081505.1 of Bacteroidota bacterium. GTDB lineage: Bacteria > Bacteroidota > Bacteroidia > Flavobacteriales_D > Sanyastnellaceae > CAIZGX01. The sequence continues at coordinate 11,628 of JBJTWB010000244.1, forward strand.
GAATGTATGCTGAATTGACCGTCGATTATTGCGATCAAAAACCCATCAACAACCTTATTCAAGACAATTGGTCGGGTCAAGTTTTTGGCGACGTTAACTCCCCTATTTCGTTTACCAGATATCGAAAGTTTGAGATTCGACTCGATATGCAAATTCGACTTGGTCAATCGTATTATTTTAAACGAAATAAAAAAATTGTCACGGGGTTTAAATATCCAGAAATATTCTTCAAATACAGAAAGGGTATACCGAACATTTTAAATAGTGAAGTCAATTTTGATTATGTAGAATTAGGAGCTCGTGACGAATTTGACGTACCTCGTATTGGTGAGGGTGCTTGGTCTATTTTAGGAGGTGCATTTGTAAACAAGGCCAGTTTGCGAATTGCGGAATACAAATACTTCAGAGGATCTGATTATTTCTTTTTCTCCAATCCCCTTTCATCTTTCCAACTCATGGGCCCCACTTTTCTCACTCCCAATTCATATTTCAGAGGAAATTACATACATCACTTTAAAGGTATGTTCTTGAATAAAATTCCGCTTGTAAATAAACTACGCCTTGAAGAAGCAGCCGGAGGTGCATTTATTATGATTCCAAGTGAAAACTTCTATCATCAAGAAATATACATTGGACTCGAACGCGCAGTAAGAATCAAACGCCAACTTTTTAAATTTGGTTTATATGCTGTAACTGCCGATTCGAACATTGATGCTGCCAACTATACCTTGAAGTTTGGAATTAGTTTTTGGAATACCTACACAAAAAAATGGAGCTATTAATTGCTTCTTATCACTCTGGCATTATATTTATATCGAAATCAAAAAGCAACTTTATGAAAAAGTTTTTCCTATTCTCAAGCATCGCTCTAGTTTTACTAGCGGCTTGTAATTCAAGTAATCCACTTGGAACAAAAGTTAAAGAACCATTTACTGGTGACAAATATGAATCGAATAACCGTTACTTCAGAGGAACAGGTAAAGGCGAAAGCATGGATGAAAATGTTGCTCGAAATAAAGCAGATCTGCAAGCAAAGAAAGTATTGGCTCAACAAGTTGAAACCAACATCAAAGTTGTGGCAGACCAATATTTGGGAGAAACTGAACTAAACAACAAGTCGGAAATTACTGATAAATTCCAAAGCCTTGCAAGAGAAGTAACAAATACGCAGATTGCGGATTTACGAAAGATTGGTGAAGAGAAATACAAAAAAGAAGACGGTACCTACTCTGTATACATGGCATATGAAATACACAAAAGAGATATGTTTCGGTTCATGAAAAAGCAAATAAAATTAAACGCCAAATTATCTGAGGCCGAACGTGAGACCATTGAAAAGATGATTGACGAAGAAATTAAGAAAGCGGAAGCAGCTGGTGAGTAAAGTTATACGGACCCTTCCAATAAAAACAAGATTCAAAAAGAGCTTCACTGATGTGAGGCTCTTTTTCGTATAACGCAAATAAAGTACTTCCCGTTCCTGTCATAGAACAGAAGAACGGATTAAACTCTTGTAATGTTTTTTTAATCTCCGCAAGCGCCCCATGATTCGGGAAAACAGATGCTTCAAAATCGTTTCGTAAACAACTCCAATTAGTCTCTGGATTCGTAATAAATGCATTCCAATCCATGGTTGAAGACTTCGGAGAAATTCCTGAAAAAGCTTCTTTTGTAGAAATAGAGACCGTAGGTTTAACAAGAACAAGCCAACAAGATTCCAATTCAAAATTGATCTCTGTAAGCACCTCTCCTCTTCCCGTTACAAGCATGGGTTTATTGTAAAGAAAAAACGGACAATCGCTTCCCAATTGGGCAGCATAGTTTAGTAAAACATCACTGTCTATTTGCAACTGGAAAAGATCATTAAGCGCTTGTAACATGAATGCACCGTTCGAAGAACCTCCACCCATACCTGCCCCGTTCGGAATAATTTTTCTAAGAAAAACCTGAACAGGCGGACAATTGTGCCTTTCATTCAATAGTTTCCAAGCCTTATAAACAATATTATCGGTGTAGTCACCAGAAAAGGAAAGTCCGGTCACCCTCAATTGAAATGCATTCGCGGGAAGAATTTCAAGAATATCGGCTAATGGAATGGGTACAAATAGAGATTCCAAATCATGAAAACCA
>JBJTWB010000245.1:0-2436 GCA_046081505.1 Bacteroidota bacterium
ATCCTACTCCTGAAGATTTTTTCAGAACCATGGAAGATGCAAGTGCTGTTGATTTAGATTGGTTTTGGAGAGGATGGTTTTATACCACTGAGCACTGCGACATGGCCTTGAAATCTGTGAAAGAATTCACCTTGAACACCCAAGACCCCGAGCTGATGATGTCTCTTTTGAAAAAAACCAATGAGGGTCAACCAGCAGATATTTCTATCATGCGCGACAAAGCCGCTGGAATTGTTCCGGTGGTTGAGCAAGATCCTGCAACTCGAGACAAATACAATGATGATAACCCGTATTTGGTGACCGATGAAATGAAGAAGAAGTATGAAGAATTCAAAAAATCCTTGACACCTGAGGAACAAAAGCTTTTGAACGAACCCAATTATTTCTATGAAGTTCAGGTTGAAAATTTGGGAGGATTATTAATGCCGCTCATTTTTGAATTCACTTTTGCAGATGGATCGAAAAGCGATGTTAAAATTCCTGCTGAAATATGGAAGATGAACGAGCCCATTGTGAGTAAAGTATTTCGTTTTCACCAACCCGTAAAAACCGTAACACTTGACCCCTATATGGAGACCGCTGATGTTGAATTGAATAACAACAACTGGCCTACGAAGCCAGTGCCCAGTCAATTCGAATTATTTAAACAGCGTCGTTAAATCAGATTTAATCTACTGAGTAGACCATCTTTGAAATTCCTACCAATAGAAATTTCACCTGATGGCAAGTGAACTGCCTGATTTGCAAGGTCAATGTCAATGATGAAATTCAAATTAATAATTGAACTTCTTGAGATTTGAACGAATTCTTGCTTGGGAAGTTTTTCTATAATATCGCGTAATGATATTTTACAATTGATTAATCTACCCGAAACCGCAAGCGAACAATACTTGCCATCTACTTCAACATGTTCAATATCTGAGATGGCTATCTTTTTCAATTTATTTCCAACGCGTGTGTACAAACAGCCTTCTACAGGTAACGCGTTCACCACAAATCCAACATCTTCCATAGCATGTGCAGCAGCTAACTCAATAGTTCTCTCTAAAATAGGACGCTCAATGGGTTTCGGAATAAACGCCAATGGAGCCACTTTTTTGGCTTGATTAAACATCTCCTCATTGTCATAGGCTGTTAAAAAAATGACAGGGCATTTTTTCAACATGTTCATCTTTCGGGTAAGCTCAATGCCGTTGACCTTATCTTTCAATCCTATGTCACAAATAATCACATCTGGGCGTTTGGAAGTGAATTCAAAAAGCGCATCAACGGCATTATCAACGCTTCCTACTACCTCATGTCCCATTTCGCTGATAATCATTTCAAGCGCCGTGCGAACAAGCAAATCATCTTCAACAATCAACAGTCTAATCTTCGAATTGTCCATAAGTCAAAAATAATCCTAAAAACGAGATGCCAATACAAATAAAATTTAGTTCTATTTTTGTGTCATGCAATTGTTTTCTCAGACCCAAACTCAAGAACAAGCAGATTTGCTTGAATTACTGGAAACCAAGTTTCAACTTCTTGTATTTAATGATGATGTGAATACATTTGATCACGTCATTCGTTCTCTTATGCACATCTGTAAGCATGAGTGGATTCAAGCAGAACAATGTGCTTTGCTCATTCATACAACGGGGAAAACGGTAGTTAAATCAGGAGAGCTCGACGAAATGAATGCCATGTGCACGGCTTTGCATGATCGTGGAATATCTGCCTCAGTAGTCTCTGAATAAATGAGCACAGAAAGACTTCATCAGATTCAAAAAATGCTTGAAACGCATGCTGAAGATCCTTTTCTTCACTATGCCTCCGCATTGGAATATGAGAAGTTAGAACAGTTTGATGAGGCCAATAAAATATTGTCAGAACTATTAATCAAACAGCCCGAATATTTGCCCACATATTACAGACTAGGTCAAATCCTAGAGCAACTGAAAAAACCGGAAGCAGCCATTGAAACGTATCAATTGGGATTGAAACTGGCCAAATCGAATAAAGACTTTAAAGCTGCCGGTGAATTAACAGAAGCCTTGATGCTTTTAGATGTATTCGATGAGTAAGCCTTTTTCTGAATCTCACATTGCCATTTATTGCAGCTCTGAAAGTTGGGGCGGCCTAGAAAAAAACAGCATTGAACTGGCTATACAGCTCCAAACAATTGGATTTGATGTAACTGCTTTTGGTTTGAAAAACGCATCATTTTCCAAATACGCAGAACAACATCAGATTCGTACTTCTTATGTTAAACGGAACAAGCGCTACGCCGACCTTTCAAGTGCTTTGAAACTTCGCAAACAATTTCAATTTCATACAATCACCCATTGTATTTTTCGAGACCCACGAGATATTTCCATCATGGGAATTACCCATTTTTTCTACCCTCGGTTCAAAGTCATTTATTACCAAGCCATGCAATTGAATGGACCCAAG
>JBJTWB010000246.1:0-10403 GCA_046081505.1 Bacteroidota bacterium
AAAGCGGTTCCCAAATGGCCGTTGTACCTGTACCGCTTATACTTAGCGCCTTCTCTGCATTCATGCGTCCTACCATATCCATGTTCAGCATGCAGTTCATGGATTCAATAGGAATTGTTGGATTTTTTGAAAAGTAATTGCTTCCCCATAAACCTTTTTCTTCCCCACTGAAAGCAATAAAAAGATAATTATACTTGGGCGATTTATCATTTTCCATGAGACCTGATGCTAATTGAAACATGGCCGAGACACCGCTCGCATTATCGTCAGCTCCGTTATGAATTGCCTTCTCACCGGTCCACAAACTATTTTCATCTCCCCAACCTAAGTGATCATAATGGGCACCAATAACAATGGTATAGGGTATGCCATTATCAATAAATCCAATTACATTTTTTCCTTTAATTTCTTTGACTAAACTTTTTCCCATAACTGTGCTGTCGCCAACATGGTGTATTTGTCCGTGGCCTTGTGGAATGAAAGAAAAGTGTTGAAAGTATCCGTCTGTGCCTTTGGGTAAAAGTCCAATTTCTTTGAATCGAGATTCAATGTATGCTGCAGCTTTATCTGCACCGGGCGTGCCAATGGCCCTTCCTTCAAAATCGTCGCTTGCCAATCGCATCACATCAGCGTGCAATTGAGTAATTTCAGTTCCTGTTGGAGTTTGAGTAACCGAGCAACTCGCCAGGATTAATGCGGCTGCAAAAAAGGAAAGACGGATAAAATTAATTTTCATGTTGAATGAAAAATTTTATTGTTTGGTTGTTGTTTGAAGTGCGAATAAAATACATGCCGTTTGCCCAGGTACTGACATCAATCACTTGAGAAGCAAAAGAATTGTTAAGCTTCATCACTCGTCCAAAAGCATCTATAATTTGTAAACTTTGACTGCTCAGAGTGGAGGGTAATTGAACATAGTCATCGGCTGGATTAGGGAAGGGCAGGTATGCCTCGTATAAATCTTCCACCTGCATGGGGCAAGGTTGGCATTGACTCCAGCATACGATAGGTAACGAAATTGTGCCAGCGCTTGACAAGAAACTGCGATTGATATTCCCTGAGCCATCGTCAACACCGCATTCAAAGGGAACTAGTTCTTCAGTTCCCCAGGCATTTCCGAATAAAAATTTGTATTGAATGAGTTCATTTTCTGGAATTGTAACGGCAGTGGAATAGGTAGTTCCAAATTGAAGGGTCATAGGCGTTGCCGTTGGATCCCAATTATTGAAGGAACCGGCGACATGGACTCCTTCCGGAGCCGCTATGATTCCAGTTATCCCACTGCCAAGATCAAGATTGAACGTAAGCATGCACATGGGAATAATTATACATGGACCACAACCTGAAAAACAATCACCTTCAAGTGTGGTCATGGATTGGTTTGTGGTGGTATAGGTTCTGTCAAAACCGCCTACACCATTCGGAATTCCACAAGATTCAGGAACAACTTCTTGATTATTCCATCCGAAACCGTTTATGATTTTATATTGTACCGTTTGGTTTGAATTAAGCACAACAACAGCTTCAAATTTATTGGGCGCATACTGACTCATAGGTGTTGCAATGGTATCCCAGTTGTTGAAGCTTCCTACCAAATAAACGCCATTCGGACTGATTGTTTCGTTTGAAAGGTCAGTTCTGAAGGTTACCAAAACAGGCGTTGGCTCAACACAAGCTGAGCATTGATTGAAGCAAACAGGGCCTATGATTGCATTACTTGTTCCTGTTTGAAATGTTCTATTGGTGTTACCATTGCCGTCATCTGTAGCACAGTCTAAAGGCGGGTTTTCATCGCCGTTCCAATCATTCCCGTTAACGAATTTGTATGTTAAAATTGTGTTTTGATCAACACTAACCTGCGCCTCATACAAGCCTCCTCCCATATCATTCATAAGTATGCTAGTGGGATTCCATCCTTGAAAATCACCCGCCAAATGAACTCCATTGGGCGAAACAATTTCATTCGACATGTCTACCTGAAAAACAGCCGTGATTTGAGGAACTATCGCTGGACAGTTGGCGCAGGATGAGAAACAGACAGGTTCAAGAACAATGTTATTCCCGGGAACTACAAAAGTTCTATTGAAACCACCGAAACCATTTGGTACGCCACAAGATGAAGGAACGCTTTCTTCTTGAGCCCAAGTGGTGCCGTTGATGAATTTGTATGAGATCGTAGTTGCTTCGGTTAGTGTGGCGGTAAATTCGAAAATGCCATCAGCATTTGTATCTGTTAAAAAAGATACACCAGGTGTCCAACCTTGAAAATCGCCAGCTATGGATACTCCATTTGGATTAACAGTAAAACCTTGCATATTAAGTTGGAAAGTAACTTCGATTCCAAAAACCGAGAGACTGATGAAAATAAAAAAGAAAGAAATGAGTTTTTTCATGGTTCGCTTTTTTGTAAAAATAAGCCATTATTGAAAAACAAACTTTACATTCGCTTGGTATGCGTTTTTTGTTCATTTTATTCTTCTTGCATGCGTTTAATGTTTTCGGACAATTGATTCGAATTGAAGGGCGCGTAAAGGATCCTCATGGCCAAGGCATTGCCAGTGCTATTGTAGTCAATAACCGAACGCATGCAGGTACATTTGGTGACGCGCGCGGAAATTTTAATATTTACTGTGAGAAAGGTGATACGTTAAGTGTAACCGCATTAGGCTATTATACCCGACAAATTTGCATGAAGGATTCGACTTTGAAGGAGGTGTACAAACCGGTGATATTTTTAGACGATCGCATTTATCAGCTTCCTACAATTGCCATTTTGACTCCTCGTGATTTGGAAGACATTGCAGATGATATTCGAAGTATTGGTTTTGATGAAGATGCTTTTCGAACTGGAAGTATCATGAGTCCCATTACACTTTTGTACGAAAGTTTCAGTAAGCGTGAGCGCAACAGAGTTGAAATTGAGCGTTTGAAGTATGAGGACAAAAAACGCGATCTACTGAAAGAGTTATTTCATTTATATGTAGATTTTGATATCATCGATTTAACGAATGAAGAGTTTGATGAATTCATTGATTTCATGAATGTAAGCGATGAGTTTCTGAGAACCAGTTCGCAATACGAATTCCTTGTTTTTGTGAAGGAACAATTTGTGCGTTACAAGGCATGGAGAAGAAATCAGATCAAATGGAAACCCGAAGATTTTAACTTCGATGAGAATTAATTAATTCAACCCGGAGTTGAATTTCTTTAGGCCATAACAGCCGTATGCTCCCCAATTTCTATTGTATCCGTATACCAGAACAGTATAGTCATTTTCTGTCTCGTAATGGTTCCCTTCTGAATAGGGTATGTAATGTCCGTTTGTGTCTTTCATAACGAATCTATAGCTGTAAACCCCCTGTTTCAAATAGGCAGTAGCCTCGTATCTTTCTAATTCAGGATTCCAGATAGCAGGTTCATATTTGTTCGCAATTCCTGAACATTCTAAGAACATCTTACCGTTCTCAAGGGAAGGGGTGGATAAAGAGAAATGAACCATAAAATAATCTGCATTCAATTGGTCGTCAAATGACAATTCTTGATTGTCGGTAGCAACATAATAATTGCCGTTGATGTCCTTTCTGCTTGAATAACTCCGGGCGTTTTCAGAAATTTCAGTTTGGAGATAAATCTGTTGATCTTGAATTCTGGCAACACCAAAGCAAGGAACTCTGGGGTTTTTGAATTCAAACATGCGGTATTCCCCACCTCCCCAGAATGAATTTCTTCCATCTGAATAATCATATTGAAATTCGGAAAAGGAAGGGGTAAATGTTGGTGAAAGTGTATAGATGCCATTCAAGAAATCTTGGTTTTGTATGATGGCTATTTGCAGCTTGTCTCGGTCAGTATTTGGCAATTGGTCAGCTATAATTTTTAAATCAACTTCCTGCTTGAAAAATCGAAATCCCGCTTCGCTGCTTGCATTTATTTGCGCTTGAATATTCGATCGGTTTTCGAAAACGGTGAAGTAAAGAATAGCAATTGGACTCTGAGCATCATCCATGTCAACAAGATCATTGTTGTAGATTGTTAACCTATAATTACCCGAAATACGAAATTGTGTCATTTCATTTGGTAACTGGAACTGGTAATGATTATAAGCTTGTAGTGTATTGAGTGAATTCGTTGGATACGGAATTCTATTTTCATTGAATCCTTGAATACAGTCCATGGCATCTAGTCCGTCAGGAATAAATAAAGGGTTGCAATGTTCAATAGAATAAATAAGTTCCGTTTCAACTTCAGTGAAAAGATCAAACTCAAAGAGCAGTGGGGTATCGGAATTTAATTCATAATAAGGTCCGCCGTATCGAGCATCTTTAGGATGAACAGCTGGACAATGCACATCGCTGTGATAATAATTAATAACACCCTGAGCTATTAGTTGCTGAGTAACAATAGTGAAAAGGAAGATGATCAGAATTCGGTGCATGGAATTAAAGATATGGAATTAACTTTGTGCATCATGAATTTATCGAATCGTTTGAAATGGGTATTGGGCGTATCTGCCTTTGTTCTGGTCATGGCCATTGTAGTTTTCTTGAAATCACAAAAATCAAATGCATCAAATGACCGTCTGGTAGGAAGAGATTATTCAAGGCAGATTTTGGGAATGGAATACACGGTTCAGGTAATTGGAGATTCACTAGATTACTCCCGAGGATTGGATAGTTTAGAGGCGTTATATCGATTTCATTTTGATAATTCCAATCCGAATTCGTCCATCATGAAATTTAATCTAAGTCAAGTTACGGTAGCGCCAATTATCATTAAAGATAGGGGAGGTTTGTTTTTACGCATTTTAAAAGTTGCAGATGAGATGCACTCGCGAAGCGGATACAATTGGGATTTCACTTTAACGCCAGCAAAGGTGGCTTGGTTGCCATTTGTAATGAGTTTTAAGGAAGGCGCTGCTAATACAGATTCTTTGAAAGCCATGGCATCTTTGCAGAATTTCAAATTGAATTACGAGGTTTTAGCCGATAATCAAATTGCCTTATATAAAACACATCCTTCAATTGAATTTGACTTTCAAAAAATTGCAAAGGCCATGTTCATGGATGAGGCCATGTCATTCTATAAAAGAAGATCTAAAGTGGTGAATCAAATTGTAATTCGAAATAAAGAAAATTGGGTTTTGACATATGGTAATCAGGTTGATTCATTGAACCGCGTGAATCTCTGGACAGATAGCAAACCTTCTGAAAACAATATATTAATTCAAGATAGAGGTTTTGCTTCATGCAACGCCATAGAGAAAAGAACATTGATTGATCCGTTTACGCTTGCGCCTGTTACCAACGAGATGTATCAAACATACGTGTCCGCACCATCCATATTGGAAAGTGTCATTTTTGCTGAATCGTTTATGGTCATGGGCGTTGAATACATGGGGTCTTGGTATTCGAACAACGAAGACTCAGACATTCAATCGTTGGTTTATTTTACCACACAAGATGGCCAACGTGATTATGCCTACACAGAAAACTTTGGTAAAATGATGATTCAGAAATTAAAAAAATAATGACTGAACCGTTTATTTTAGCAATAGAGAGTAGTTGTGATGATACCTCAGCGGCGGTTTTAAAAGGAACCGTGGTGCTTTCAAATTGTACATCAACGCAACCCGAACACGCTAAGTTTGGTGGTGTAATTCCAGAGGTCGCAGGCAGAGCTCATCAGCATAATATACTTCCTGTAATTGAACGAGCATTAAAAGAGGCCGGTATTGGTTTTCAAGAATTGGATGCGATAGCCGTTACGCAGGGGCCAGGTCTGAATGGTTCATTATTGGTTGGACTGACCTATGCGAAAAGTCTTTCCACTGCATTAGGCATTCCATTATATGGTGTTCATCATATGCAAGCACATATTTTAGCTCATTTTGTGAATGACCCTGCTGATTGGCCCATGTTCCCATTTCTGAATTTAACCGTGAGTGGAGGGCATACACAATTGGTTCTTGTTCATTCTGCTATGCAAATGGAAGTTGTTGCTGAAACCATTGACGATGCCGCAGGAGAGGCCTTTGATAAAGCCGCAAAACTACTGGGGTTGTCTTATCCAGGAGGCCCTGAAATTGATAAGTGTGCACAATTGGGAGATGCAAAAAAGTATTCTTTTAATCATCCACAAGTGAAAGGAGGTGATTACAGTTTCAGCGGAATGAAAACATCTTTATTGTATTTCCTTAGAGATCAATTGAAAGAGAATCCGAATTTCATTGATGAAGAAAAGCATCATGTTGCGGCCTCTTATCAAGAGGCAATTGTCTCTTACTTACTCAAGAATGCGAAAAAAAAACTGAAAGAGTTAGGAATTTCCACATTTACATTGGCCGGAGGCGTGTCTGCTAATTCTTCATTGAGGAAACATGCATTGCAATTGGGACAAGAGCTGGGAATAAAAATATTTGTTCCAAAATTTGAGTATTGCACTGACAATGCTGCTATGATAGGCATAGTGGGTTATTTTCAACATCAAGTTGGTATGACCCCTTTAGAAATGGATGCATGCCCTCGCCCTCGCTGGAAGTTGAATTAAATATTTTTGTATTTGTATATCGGATCCATTTCGCTTTCTGGCGTAATAGTAATTACGGGATTCAGAATTCCGTTGTTTAATCCGTATACCCATCCGTGAATCATTGGCATTTTTCGTTTATTCCAAGCACCTTGAATAATGCTTGTCTCTGCTAAGTGATGCTTTCATGTCAGCTAAGATGGTGACTTAGGATTCCATTTCGGCCATGGATTTAGAAATAAGTTGTCTTAACTTTCGCACATACTCATCTCTGAGCCAATTCAAGTAATTTTCAGTGCTTTTCGAAATGCAATAACTATATTGCTTCAATCGGCTTTTGATGTCTTCATCTAAAGCTCGCATAAGTTCTAAAGCGTATGAAAATTCTGAAGCGTTCTCTGTAATAATGGTACAGTGTTGTTGAATACTTTTTTCTAAGATGTCTTTTCCCTTTCCTCCAGCACGAGTATGACGGAGATATTCTGCTTTTATGTCAAACTCAATAACAGGTGAATTCGCAAAAAGTGCTCGCGTTTCTGGTGACATTTCGTATTTCATTTCTCGAGACATCTGTTCATCTGAAATGATATTTTCAATGTAGTTGTTTGGATGTGCGAAAATATCATTCCAATCAATGGCACTTTCCCACAAGCCGAATCTGCGAGCGTTATTACCCAAATCTATAATGGTGAACTCATCCTTGTTTGGTAGTTTTCTGGATCCCCTGCCAATCATTTGATGGTAGAGGGTCAAAGACTTTGTTGCACGATTCAGGATAATGGTTTCAACAGTTGGTTCATCAAAACCAGTAGTTAATATTGATACCGAAGTCAAAACTGCTTTTGGAGTTTCCTTAAACCATTGTAAGATCTCTCTTCTCTCTTGCTCTGAATTGGTATTGTCTAAATGTCGAATGTCATGACCAGCTTCGCGAAATTGATGAAAAACCTGCTTCGAAGTAGCAATTCCATTATTAAAAATGAGCGTTTTTTTTCCTAAGGCCTGTTGTTCATAAGCATACAGTAATTTTTCTTGCATGAAAATATTTCCATACAATTTCTCTGAACTACTCACTGTATAGTCTCCCGTTATTCCCACCTTTAAAGAATGTAGACTTACATCATAGCTATAGGTTATTCCTTGCGCTAAATACCCTCCTTTAATGAGGGCTGCAATACTTTCTCCAACAAGTAAATCATCATAATTGTCTTTCAATGGTAATTTAATGTTGCTGCTCAGTGGGGTAGCAGTAACACCAAGAATAATCTGGTCTTCAAACCATTTGAATAATTTACGAAAAGAATTATAATGGGCTTCATCAATGATGACGAGACCTAAATTCGCGAATTCCATTTTTTCATCACGCAGTCTGTTGTGCAAGGTTTCAACCATAGCCACAAAGCAATCATACTCTTGCTCATCTGGCAATTGCTTTACTTTACTGACAATGATTTTATTTGACACGCCAAAGTCTGCAAGCATATGACTTGTTTGGCTCAATAACTCAATACGATGAGTGAGAATAAGTACTTTTTTTCCTGTTTCTTGAATATACCTTCTGGCAATTTCAGAGAAAATAACGGTTTTCCCCCCACCGGTTGGTAGTTGAAAACACAGGTTGTATTTAGTAGGGAACGCTTTGAATTTTGAAAAAATATTCTCAAGTGCACGCTCTTGATAATCGTAAAGTTTCTTTCTTTCGTGTGCATTTGAACTCATTCTTCCCGTGTTGGAAATTTGGCCAACGCGCAAAAATAGGGTGAATTAGTGTTCAGGTCGAAAAGGACGCATAATAATTTCACTCACATTCACTCCTTCAGGAACTTCTATGGCATTGACTATTTGCTGAGCGACCCATTCCACGGGCATTCCAGCGGCAAAGCTGGGCCTAAGTTGATCTAAAAGATCATTGTTTTTTGTTTGTTCAACGAAGGGTGTGTTGACAGAGCCTGGGCTAATGGTGGTTACTCTTATTTTTTTAGCTAATTCAGTGCGAACACTTTCACTAATTGCAAAAACAGCATGCTTTGTAGCGCAATAAATACCGCTGTTCGGAAAAACATAATGAGAGGCTAAGCTACCAAGGTTAATTAAGTGACCTTTTGACTGAATCAAGTGTGGTAATGTCGCGTGAAGCACATTTAAAACACCTTTAATATTGACATCAATCATGGTATGCCAATCTTCTAAACGAGCACTTTCAAGTGGGTCAAATATTCCTAATCCAGCATTATTCAGTAATACATGTATTTCCCCCAACGTTTTTTGTGCTTCATAAACAAGATTTGAAACTTCTTCAGCATGAACTACGTCGGCAGCAAAGAAGCCTGAGGCATTCAGTTCTTTGCTTAATTCGGACAAGGCTGTTTTATTTCGACCTGATAAAAACAATTCATGTCCATTTTTTGCTGCAAGTTCGGCTGTAGCTCTGCCAATTCCGGATGTAGCTCCTGTAATTAAAATTTTTCTCTTCATGTTATTTCTGTGCTCTTTTTAATAATACAATGGCTAGAATTCCAAAAGCGAGATTGGGTATCCATACGGCCATAAGCGTTGGGACTCCTAGATTCATTGCACTTACTGCAGTGACCCGCGAAATAAACACGAAAATGAATCCAATAATGACCGCCAAAGCGAGGTGAAGACCAATTCCACCTCTAGATTTTCGAGATGCTATACTAACACCGATTAGTGTAAGAATAATTATTCCGAATGGACCTGCAGTGCGGTTTTCACGCTCCAATTCGAATTTAGCCACATTACCAGAACCGCTGAGCCGTTGCTCATCAATAAAGTTGTTTAATTCGTCCCAATTCATGGTGGCTACCACTTCAGAACGTAGACCAAAATCTTCTGGTTGGACTTCAAGTAAAGTGTCTAAATGTGGTTTGAAAATGACGATTTCGTGATTACCTACTTTTTTTCTAACCTGCACATTATTCAGCATCCATTGTTTCGTTTCAAGATTGAAATTTGCGCTTGCACTCATGAGTTTAAAGGTCAGTTCACCACCTTCCCATCGCTCAAGGCTAAATTGACTACCACCGTTATTCTTTGGATTGTATCTATGGAAATAGGCGAGTAGGCCAGGTTCAATTTCACGATGAATATTGATGTCTTGAATAGTTAATTGGTCTTTGAGGTATTTGACTTCAAATTCAAATTTCTTTTTATTCGCATATGGAACAACATAATGACCAAGAACTAGAGAGAGTCCGCACAAGAAAATTGCTGCCAGTAGGAATGGTCGAAGAATTCTGCCGTAGCTAATTCCACTAGCGAGCATGGCAATGATCTCTGTGCGCTGAGACATTTTAGAAGTAAACCAAATGACAGTGAGAAAAATGATAAAACTACTGAGCAACGTTCCGAAATAAAGGCAGAAATTTAAATAGTAGTGAACAATGATTTCATAACCGGTAGCTTTGGACTTCAACAGATCATCAATGTTTTCGCTGACATCGAAGACAACAGCAATGATGACAAAAGCTAAAATCATAAAGAGAAAAGTGCCGAAGAACTTTTTCAAAATGAATCTATCGAGAATGCTTATCACAACCTACAGCTTAGGGTATTCATTACACTTTTTTTCCAGGCGGTAAAATTTCCTTCAATAATTTTTTCTCTAGCAACACGAACCAAATCGAGATAAAAAGCCAAATTGTGAATTGATGCTATTTGCAGTGCAAGTATTTCATTTGCCACAAATAAATGACGCACATATGCTTTGGTATAATAGGAGTCTACAGAGCTAGTGCCTTTCTCATCTAGGGGTGAAAAATCATTTTCCCATTTTTTATTTCTCATATTCATGGTGCCATTCCAAGTGAAAAGCATTCCATTTCTGGCATTTCTTGTTGGCATTACGCAATCAAACA